>NZ_CAXAVM010000050.1:0-37687 GCF_963972345.1 uncultured Gimesia sp.
GGGGATGCATTATTGAAACACAGCATGGAACAATCGATGCCAGAATTGAAACACAGCTGGATCGTATTTTCCAGGAGCTGATTATCCAGACTCAGGACTAGCCTTACTCCATGTTTGACGTTTCTCAACAGATTAAACAGATCTTACCCTTTCGCCTGACAGGCCGGGTGACGCGCGTGGTGGGATTGACAGCGTCTGTCTCCGGTTTTCCCGCGCCGCTGGGATCTGTCTGCGCCATTGATCGGGAGAACGGTTCTGCGGTAGAGGCGGAAGTCGTTGGTTTTCAGAATGAAGAAACTCTGCTGCTGCCTTATGAAGATCTGGCTGGAATCCGACGGGGAGACCGCGTGAGCCTGATTCAATCGGTGCCTGCCGTCGCTGTGGGGCAGGGGATCCTGGGACGGGTCCTGGATGGTCACGGTCGCTGCATCGATGGAAAAAACCAAGCAATGCTTTCCCACCGGGCCAATTTAAAAGCCAAGCCGATTTCTCCCCTGAAACGCCCCCGGATCGATACGCCTTTGAGCACAGGCATCCGAACGATCGACGGTCTGTTAACTTGTGGGAAAGGGCAGCGACTGGGGATTTTTGCCGGGAGTGGTGTGGGAAAAAGTACCCTGATGGGACAAATGGCGCGACAGAGTTCTGCTGATATCAATGTGGTTTGCCTGGTGGGTGAGCGCGGTCGTGAAGTACGTGAGTTTCTTGATCGCGATTTAGGACCGGAAGGGCTGGCACGCAGCGTCGTGATTGTGGCTACCAGTGATGAACCTGCGCTGATTCGATTACGGGCGGCTCACCTGGCGACTGCGGTTTCTGAGTTCTTCCGCGATTGTGGTCGCGATGTCCTGCTGATGATGGACAGTGTCACCCGTTATGCTCTGGCACAGCGGGAAATCGGCCTGGCAGCCGGGGAGCCGCCGGCGACAAGAGGTTATCCTCCCAGCGTGTTTTCTCTCCTGCCTAAGCTGCTTGAACGGAGTGGCCGAACCGATTCCGGCAGCATCACCGGGTTCTACACAGTTCTGGTTGAAGCCGATGATGCAAACGAGCCGATTTCTGATACGGTGCGGGGAATTCTGGACGGACATATCATGCTTTCGCGGAAACTGGCACATGAATCGCACTGGCCGGCCATTGATGTGCTGCAGAGTATCAGCCGTTCGATGAACGATGTTACCTCGGTCGAGCATCAGCAGACTGTGTCTCAGATCAAGAAGCTGATGGCCGCCTATCAGCAGTCAGAAGACCTGATTTCAATCGGTGCCTATCAGACAGGGTCAAATCCGGAAGTCGATCTGGCGATCAAGATGCGGCCGCTGTGGAATGAATTTCTGAAGCAGGGGAGTACAGAAGATTCTGATTTCAACTCTGCTTCTGAGGGGCTTCGCAATCTGATCGCCCGGATGCAGCAACTCAAACCGATGAAGACTTCTGAAGCTGGTCAGCCGCCCGGAAACGAACAAACTGCAGAAGCCGCCCGCTAACTGAAACGGCAGGGCGATCAACTATTTTTAATCCTGTGTGAAGCCGGATGAGATGAAAAAATTTCATTTTCAATTTGAATCAGTGCTCAAAATGCGACGGCATAAACGCAGCATGTGCCGTCAGCTGCTGGGGGAAATGCTCCAGGCTGACCAGCGGTTGATCGATCAGACCGCGCACCTGCAGCAACATCGCACAGAACAGTTTCAGGAAATCCGTTCACGGCAGTCGGAAGGGCGGGTTGACATTGATGGGGCAACCAGCCTGCGCTATTACGCCGGCCAGTTGCAGACACAGATACAGTCTCTCGGTGCCAACCGTGAAATCGTGGGGAAACAGATTGCCCTCTGCAGACAGACTTTGGCAAAAGCCGAGCAGGAAGTCAAAGCCATGGAAAAACTGTCTGATAAATATCGCGCTGCCTTCGTTTATACACAAAATCAGAAAGAAATGATCGAGCTCGAAGAAACCTGGTCAGCTACCCGTCAGACAGGAGGTGTTCAATGATCCGTCCTCTGGTTGTGATTGTGTGTGTATTTTGTGTGGCGACCATTATTTCAGAAATACTGGGGCTTGGTTTCTTATGGGTCCGCGGGTCTTTGAATGCAGATTCCATTAAGGATATTCGCCTGATTGTGACGGGCCAGTCGCTGGATGATGTGGAACTGATTGAAGAAGAAACCAGTCTCCCTTCTCGTGATGAAGTTGCGGAAGCCCGGGCGATGCGAATTCTGGAACTCGCTGCACGCGAAGATGAAATTGAGATGCTGAAAAGTTCGATTACGGAATCCTCTGATGTTCTCAAAAAAGAGAGACTGGCATTCCAGCAGGCGAAAAAGAACTTTGAAGCAGAGCTGAAAGTTCTGAAGGAACAGAGTCAGAGCGTTGCTACGAAGAAAACCCAGTCCGTGCTGGTTGCATTACCCTCGGGAGATGCAGTTCAATACCTGATGCAGCTTTCCATTGAGGAAAATATTGAACTGCTGAAAGGAATGGAAGGCAAGTTCATCGCCAAGCTGTTGAAAGAATTTCTGGTGGCTCCTGATCCGCTGGTCATCAAACGTGGAAAAGAGATTTTCAAAGAAATTTCTCAGGATGAACCGTTTCGCAGTTTTTCTGACGGAACGCTGGATAAGCTCTCTCAGAATAATTAGCCTGTGTCCCTCTTGACTGAGATGCGAACTGGTAGTGCCGCTGTCAGGATGCCATTGATACGATCAGGGGGTTGATGTCAGTCCAATTCTCGCAGGAACTCACGCCTGGCGACTGCTCCGTCCTCATTAGTACGATTCATAAACGGACTAATGCAATTTTTCGCTAAAACTGATCTATTTTGTGTATTCTTACCTGATGTCCCGGTGATGATTCTGACGAATATGATACTGGTGAAACAGTCAATTTCCTCAGTGGATGCCACTGCGCGGTTCTCAAGGAGCCTGCAGGGAGACTGTCCTCGGTACTTATTCTACTCAAAGGTAATGAGAAATGTCAGATTCTCACAAGGTTTCCCTGCTGGATCTACAATCGCTGGATCTCAGTAAATACGGGAAGCAGAAACTTGATCAGAATCAGGGAGCAAACCGTAATCCCGACTCAAGTTATCGCAGACAGTTGAGTGAATCTCTCACCCGAAAACAGCCAGGACATTCCACGGAGCAAAAGCCGGAGCTCGCTGCCCGGTCGCGGGATCTGTCGTCAGTGCGAACTTCGACAGACAATCAGAGCTCCAATACACAGGCTGCGGCTCAGAATCAAAACGACACCGAATCAGCTGACAAACTACAGAGTGAAGTTTCGACGAATCAATCTCAATCAGGACAAAATCAGACGGTAAATGGCAGCGAGTCAGAACAGCCAGTCGGTGCAGGTGAGCCAGTTGCAAAGAGCGAAGCCGAACTGACGGAAACGACAGAGCAAACTGTTAACCCACTGGCTGCTGAGACAAAACAGCCGGTCAGACAGAAAGAGCAGGTTTACTCACTGTTCAGCGATTCTGCTGGAAGTGATGCTTCCCGGCAATCTCTGCAGGAAGTGACTTCGACGGATGGGGAAATCCAACCTCCGGCCAGCTTCCAGTTTTCCGAAAATCAGTCTCTGGTCAAACTTCAGACCGATGTTACCGAGACGAATTCAGAGGGAGCCATTCCCATTCCAGAGGGCCTGGCAGCCTTATTGAAGAATCAGAGCGATACCATTTCATCTACGGAATCGACTCAAGAGGAAACAGCGGGCGAATTCCTGCAGATGGATCAACAGCAGGATCTGGCGGCTGAAGCTTTAACCGCACAGGCAACAGGAGAGTCTGTTTCTGATTTGCAGTCAGCCGGGCTTCAGCAGGTTAAAGTAACAGAGGAACTGAAGCAGGCGATTAAAGAGTACCAGTCGGAAAATTCTGAAAACGCGGAGGGGGCAACAGAGGATTCTGAAGTCGATATCCCGGAAATCATTCAGCAGCGATATCAGAGTTCCGGAGAGGAAAACCAGTCAGAGTCCTCAGCAGATGAGAATCACCAGGGCGAACAGTCTGCAAAAACGGCAACTGGGGAAGAGGTCTCCCGGACCGTGATTCAAGAGCTGCAGCAGCCGGTGGAAACTGTTTCTAAAGACCAGACGGAAGTCGTAGAACAGAAGAAAACGGGCCAGGCGGAGACGGTTGAAGAGACTGTTGATGGTGTCGCATTCAATCCGCTGCATCCGAATATGAAGTCCGCCACAGAATCCTCTCAGTCTCAGTTAACTGACGTTTCCCGGACCAACTCCCCGACTCACGAAACAACAGTCAAACAGTCAGATCACTCAAATATACAGTCACTGACCGGCACTCAGGCGGCTCCTGTGACAAATGATGTAACACAGTCTGCACCTGCGGGCCCTGTGATCGATGTCAAACAAATCGATCAGCTTGTGGAACGGATTACGACAGCAGTCAAGCAGTCGCATTCCACCGGGCAGCAACTCAAAATTCGGTTAAGTCCGCCTGAATTAGGAACGTTACAGATTGAGGTTTCGTTGAAAAACGGGGAGTACACGGCGAAGCTGGAAGTTCAGAACCGTCATGCACAAAAAGTGATCAATGACAGCATCGCGCAGTTAAAAGAAGCACTGGCAAAAACAGGCGTTGCGTTAGACCGGATCGACGTACACATCAATACGGATGCCCGGGAAGAGCAGCGTTCTTCTCAGTCAGGTACACAGTCAAACTCAGGAAATGATTTCGATTCTCAGCAGTTTTCAGATAATTCCCAGGACAGCGAGCAACGCTCGGGGGAACAGTCATTTGTAGAGGAAGCCGTGAAGCAGGATGAAACTGCCGATCAGGATCGTCCACAAGTCGCTCGTTCCCAGGGGATCGTGACAGAGAATGTCGAAGAAATAGACGTTCAGATTTAAAATCCATTATTCAGGGATGAAGGAGGGCCGTGATGGCCGTTGATGGAATTGGTGGAAGTAGCAGTACCGGTGGTTCATCTGCAGTCGATGTCGTTGATCCGGATAAAGTCGGATTCAATGGTTTAACCGCCGAATCATTTATGAAACTCTTAATTACGGAACTGCAAAACCAGGACCCGACCGAGCCCCTGGGGAACGAGCAGTTGCTGGCCCAGATTTCCAGTATGCGGGAACTGCAGTCAAATATTGAATTGTCAGATACATTGAAAGCGATTACCACAGGCCAGTCGCTGACTCAGGCTGCCGGGTTGATTGGCAAAGAAGTAGAAGGCCAGGAAGGTAAACAAAATCCGGTTGCGGGGATTGTGGACCGGGCTTTTGTTCGTGATGGAAAGGCCTACGTCGGCGTTGGTGCATTCGAATTGCCGGTGTCAGCGATCAGCAGTGTGCAGCAGCCTGCAAGTGTAGAATAATATTGAGTTTATGATAACGAGGTTCTGGTGAATCCATCAGCGGCGGAAGCATTCTTGAAAAAAAATCATATGATTGCTTTGCGTTTAGACGATATTCAGAACAGGGAGCGGTCTCAGTGGAGCTGATGCTGCGCTCAGGAACCAAGGGATTAGGTTTTTACCTGGTTGATTCAACCGAGGAGTAGTCATGGGATTGACGTCTGCATTAAATACATCATTGGGTGGTTTGAGCCTGAATGAAACCAGTATCGATGTACTGGGAAACAATATCGCCAACGCAGGTACGAACGGCTTTAAAGCCTCGAACGTGCTGTTTACCACCCAGCTGTCCCGCACGTTAAGTGTGGGGTCACGCCCGACAACCAGTAATGGTGGTACCAATCCCCGTCAGGTCGGTCTGGGGGCACTCAGTGCTTCCATCCGCAAAGACTTTACCCAGGGAAGTGTGACCAACAGTACCAGTCCCTCCGACCTTGCGATCCAGGGAGATGGATTCTTTATTCTTGACAGCCCTGATGGCCAGGTTTATTCCCGTAACGGTAACTTTGAATTGAACAGCCAGAGCCTGTTGACAAACCAGAGTGGTTTTAAAGTTCAGGGCTACGGAGTCGATGAAGATTTTAATCTCGTCACCACAACCCTGACTGATATTCAAATTCCCCTGGGGGACTTGAACGTGGCTCAGGCTACGCAGAACGTTGAGATTGGGGGGGCCCTGTTACCCACGGGAGTGCTTGGAACACAGGGATCGATTCTGACATCAGATGCCCTGACAGACGCAGGTAACGCAAACGCGGCGATTACCGGTACCACTCTGTTAACAGATGTGGAAGCCACAATTGGAACCCCCTTGTTTACTGTCGGGGAGACATTGGAATTTACTCCCAGTAAGGGCGGTCGTTCGCTGGATCCGATGACCTTACAGGTTACGGCTCTGACAACCGCTGCCGACTTTGCTGATTTCCTGGACCGGACTCTGGGTATTCAAAATGGGGGTGGCGTTCCGAATGACGCGACCACAGGCGCACAGCCTGGAGTTTCCATTAACGGCGGGGCATTTGAGATTGTTGGCAACTCCGGTACTGTCAATGACATCGCTGTCACTATCGGTAACATCACTTCTGATGGTGCCACGGTTTCTATGCCATTTACAAAATCGGCATCGGCTAATGGGGAAAGTGCTATTACCGACTTCGTGATCTTTGACTCACTCGGTGAGCCGGTGACCATGAAGATGACCAGCGTGCTGGAATCACGTTCGTCTAACAATACCATTTTTCGCTACTTCCTGGAAAGTGCCGACGACAACGATGGAGACATCGCTGTTTCATCAGGTACGATTACGTTTGACAGCAACGGAAATGTTACCAACTATACCCCGAATACCTTTGGTATCAGTCGAGTCAACACCGCGGCAGATGAAATGGATGTCACAATCGATCTGTCAAATATTTCCGGTATTTCTTCAGCAAGTGCCGGCAGTACTTTGAAACTGACTCTGCAGGATGGATCCGATCCGGGTACGCTGGCCAGTTTCGTGATCGATGAAACCGGGATTATCAATGGTGTGTTTGATAACGGAATTATTCGAACCCTGGGGCAGATCACTCTGTCCCGGTTTTCCAATCCCCAGGGATTGCTGGAATTCGGAAACTCAACATTTCAGGAAGGCGTCAGTTCCGGGCCTCCCTTCCTGGTGACGCCTGGTAACTTCGGAGCGGGAACCATTCGCGCCGGTTCAATTGAATTATCAAACACCGATGTGGGCCGTAGCCTGGTTGACCTGATCGTCGCTTCTACGAATTATCGTGGAAACGCGCGGGTAATCAGTTCCGTCCAGCAGCTGGTGGATGAACTGCTGGTCCTGGGACGCTAGTGAGACGCGGATGAAGTTTCATGATTGCAGGACGAAAACTGCGCTGCCAGGGAGGTTGGCATTATGATCAAATTAACCCGGTTGAATGGTGAAGAATTCGTCGTCAATGCAGAGTTGATTCAGTGCATCGAAAGTCGTCCCGATACCTTTATTACACTGACTTCGGATGATCGCCTGATTGTCCGTGAAAGTGTTGAAGAGGTGGTGAAACGTTCGATCGCCTACTCACGGGCAATTCGTCTTGTCCCCGGATTATAAAACTGAAACACGGCTGCTGAGCGCCAGCAGGCAGTGATTTGAATTTACAGTGGCTGACAGGTCACTATCTCAGGAACGTTGGCAGAAATGGATAAGGCAACCGCTGGTGGATTAGTCTCCGGGATGGCATTATTGCTGTTGGCGATTGCGATTGCGCCGGGATCCAGCTTTGCGGCATTTATTGATATTCCCTCGGCGGCAGTCGTGGTGGGCGGGTCTATCGCAGCCTGCTTTATTGCCTTTCCCGGTGCAGCGATGCTGCTGTTTCCCAAGGTGATCAAGAAGGTATTCTTCCCTAACCAGCAGCAACTGGCACCCGTGATTACTCAAATCGTGGAGTTTGCCGAGATCGCCCGCCGGGACGGGATTCTGGCATTGGAAGCCAAAACCGAAGAGATAGAGGACCCATTTATTCTCCTGGGGGTTCAGATGGCCGTCGATGGTACCGACGTGGAACTGATGGAGCAGATCCTGAGAACGGAAATGGAAGCGGTGGCCGGTCGACATAAAAACGGTAAATCAATGATGGATACCGTGGGGCGATATGCGCCGGCTTTTGGAATGATCGGGACACTGATGGGATTGATCATCATGTTGGGAAACATGGATGACCCCGAGGCGATCGGACCTGGTATGGCTGTGGCGTTGATTACTACGCTTTACGGGGCGCTGGTTTCCAACCTGTTCTTTCTCCCGTTTGCCGATAAGCTGGCCTATTACAGTAAACAGGAATTTCAAGTCCGTGAAGTCATCATCAAGGGCTTGATTGCCATTCAGGAAGGCGATAATCCACGCGTGATCGAACAGAAGCTGAATACCTTTTTACCCCAGGATCAGAGGGTGGGCAAAGACAGTAAGGCTGCCTGATTCGGCGATCCTCTGCCGGCAATTCTGATTCCTGTCAGCTTTGTTTTATTTTGATATTCGCAGACCGCAAAGGAGTGTTCTCAGATGGCGATGCCGGAAGAAGAGGCGCCTCCTGGCGTTCCGGAATGGGTGGTGACCTATGGTGATATGATGTCATTGTTGCTGACATTCTTCATCATGCTGGTCTCGATGAGTGAAATCCGTAACGATGAAGGCAGCGTCCGCGCCATGCTGGATTCATTACGCGAACGCTTTGGTACGCATCAGGGAACTGCCGCGGTCCCTGGTAAATCTCTGAACCCTACCAGTAACCAGAGCAAGTCGGCTTCCAAGGGGAGCAGTTCTGATGGCGGTACCAAAACGGGAAAAGAGAAGTCCAGCGGTGGTGGCGGGCCGAATAAAACCGTCGAACGTATCAATACCGGCACAGAAGTGACTCTGGGGGGAGCGGCTAGTTTCGGCAGATTTTCGGCTGAGCTGACTCCGGAAATCAAGAGCAAACTCAATATCATTGCCGAAATTCTTTTGCCAACGCCGAATCGACTGATTGTGCGCGGACATGCTTCTCCAGAACCCTTGCCAAAGGACTCAAAGTTCCTGGATTCACAGGAGTTGTCCTTTTATCGGGCCAAGAATGTCGCTGAATACCTGGAGTCCAAAGGAATTGAACCTGAAAGACTGATTGTCAGTTCAGTGGGTGATGCCGAGCCCAGGACCATCACGCGCGACCCGAAAGAGCAATCCTTAAATCGTCGGGTTGACGTATTTTTAATTGATGCGTATATAGTCTCTCCTAAGACAGGCGATCGTTAATTCAAGACGGTTGAAATGACCTGGTCGAACGTTTTCAGATTCACTCGGTTATTTTTCGCTGAACCTGTGCTCAACAGATCCGCCCCCGGCGGAGCGTAGTTTAAAGACAACGGATTTGTCTTTGCGCAAACAGGATGCGAGAGTTCAAGGAGGAGACTCGTGGCAACAGACACCGAAACGCAAGAGCCTGGTGTCGATACGGAGGCGGTTGCTTCAACAGAAGCAGCATCCCAGGGGCAATCGAAAGGAAAACTGCTGAAGATTGGCGGATTATTACTCCTGGTAATTATCCTGCAGATCGGCATTTCTTACTGGCTACTGACTCCACCGGCTCAACCCGCTGAACTGGCAGAAGATACACTTTCGAAAGGGAGTGAAAACCTGCAGGTAACCACAGCAGAAGTGACTGTTGATAACTTCAGCGTGACGAATAATATCGCCGAACCGGGAGCGACCATTCATGTCACATTTAATCTGGTGGCACTGGTCGAGCAAGGGGCCGCTTCTGATTTTGATTCCATGATCAAAGAGAAGAGTAAAGCACGTGTCAAGCAGGCGGTCATCGAAGTCGTGCGAAAATCCAGTCTGGGTGACCTGAATGATCCACAGTTAAGTACGATGAAACGCATGATGAAAGAGTCCATTAACAAGGTACTCAAAAAAAGTTATGTCATCGAGACTGTGATCAGCGAATATCGCACAATGACACAATAATGCGTGTATAGCATAACAGGATGGTAACGTGGCTGAAGAGAATGACGATCTTCTGGATCCCTCGGAAATTGAAAAACTGCTGAATTCTCAAGGCCAGGGTACGCCCGCTGATTCCTCTGCTGCGGGAGGATCAGATGATCTTCTCGATCCTGCGGATATTGAAAAATTACTGCAGGGAGCGGGTGCTGCAGAAAACAAGGATGCAGGGAAGTCGGGAAAGGTCGTCAACAATGACGATATCGATTCGCTGTTCAATCAGCATTCGTCCTCATCAGACGACCAGTCAGGCATGCCTTTTTCGACACGCGAAGAAACGGAAGCATTATTAAATCAGGCGGAAGCGAATCTGGCCGCTGCGATTTCCCCAAATCTGGGCCCGGGAAGCGGGATTCCCAGTGATCTGGGGGGAACCAAAGCGTTTGAATTCCCGAACTTTGAGGCAATGGCCAGTAGTCCGGAAGAAGCGATGAAACTCTCGTCGCTGCAGAATGTGGAACTGGACCTGTGCATTGAATTAGGCAGGACAGAACTGCTGATTGAGGAAGTTTTAAAAATGAAAGAGGGCGTCGTGGTTCCTCTGGACAAACTGGCGGGGGATCCGGTTGATATTCTGGTCAATGGCCGGATTATCGCACGCGGCGAGGTGCTGGTTCTGAACGATAATTTCTGCGTCCGTGTCGCAGAGATCATTTCTCCGGAACTGTAACAGGCGGCTGAAACACTCGGCTCTGTGAGGCGGGGTGGCTGACGAAATAAAGGATGCGATGATTCGTCTTTGTTATATTTTACTGCTGGCATTGCTGTGCTCTCTGATTTGTACTCCGTGCGTACATTCAGCAGACAATCCCGCCTTTTCACAGCCCTCGGAATTTCGCAATCCGGGCTATACCGCGGCACCACCCACTCAAAAATATCAACAGCCGATGCGAAGTGGAACGCCGCAGCCAGCAGCACAAAACATGCGGACGAACGCTGTGACAGATTCGAATGCAATCAAGCATGTGAGAACACAACCCTTGCCTCAAAGGAGTGAAAGGGAGGTGCGGACAGCCGAGGCAAATCCCATCACTCCCCTGGATCGTCCGAATCTGTCGGACCCGGAGTCGACAGGTCAAAGTGTGACTAAACGGGCTCCCTCAATCTGGGGGACCTTCGGCGCCTTGCTGGTTGTGATTTCAATCATCCTGGTAGGAGCGAAGCTGTTTAAAAAACATCATCCGCTTGGATCAGCGGGCCTGCCTCGAGAAGTGATGGAAGTGCTGGGAAAGAAACCACTGGACGCGAGACAGACGATTCATTTCGTACGGTGCGGGTCCCGGATTCTCATTCTGGGGTCTTCTCCCGCCGGACTGGAAATGCTCAGCGAAGTGGTTGATCCCGTGGAAGTCGATCTGATTACAGGTATGTGCCGGGAAGGCGCTGAGTCAGCACGGGCCGCAAATTCATTTCGAAATTTGTTTCAAAGCGTACAGAAAAAAGAGGAGCCGCGTTATCCACGGCCGAGCAGGGAACCGATTCATGAATCTGACGAATCAGAGGCGGTTCCGGAACAGGAATCATTTTCCGATTATGACTCTGCCGTGAGCCGTCTACAGCAGAAGCTGCTGCATTCACCGCGCCAGACCCTGAATGAGCGTGCGGAGTCGGATCATGCATAGCCGGGGGGGCGTTCCAGAACGGAAAACAGTAAAAGTAACTGAGCCAGGAAGCCAATGCCTGCTGTGGTGGCTGGTCATGCTCTGTCTGGTTCTGTCTGAGCAGAATGTCCAGGCACAACCGCAGGCATCGAACCAGGCATTATCCAATCAGGGGGTTGCCAGCCAGAATTCTCCCCAGGCACCCGTTCAACCGGTATTTGTGCCGCAGGATAACCGGCAGGGTGGAGCAGGTGTGCCTGAGTTGCTGGATGTCGAACAGATGACATCGCCTCAGGGACTCAATTCGACATTGAAGCTGTTTCTGCTGCTGACGGTGTTGAGCCTGGCACCTTCGATTCTGATCATGACGACGAGTTTTATTCGTTTTGTGATCGTATTCGGGTTGCTGCGACAGGCGTTGGGAACTCAGCAATTACCGCCCAACCAGGTGCTGACTTCATTAAGTCTGTTTTTGACGATCATGGTCATGGCACCGATCTGGGAAAAAGCTTATGAAGAGGGCATTGTGCCTTATACGAAACAGTCTCAGCAGGCCCCCGTTTCCCTGGAAGCCGCTTTTCAGAAAACCGTGGCACCTTTGCGGAAATTTATGAGTGATCAGATTGAATTAACCGGCAACTCCGACACGGTCTGGATGTTTCTGGATTATCAGCAGCCTCTGCCCGGTTCTCCCGGAGCGGATACGTATCAGGAGCCTAAGGATTACGACGATGTGCCACTGACGGTTTTGCTGCCCGCCTATATGTTAAGTGAAGTCAAGACGGCGTTTCTAATTGGTTTTCAGTTGTATCTGCCTTTCATCGTGATCGATATGGTGATCAGTTCCATCCTGATCAGCATGGGGATGATGATGCTGCCCCCCGTCCTGATTTCATTACCCTTTAAAATTCTGTTGTTTGTATTGATTGATGGCTGGTTACTGACGGTCGGGATGTTACTCGAAAGTATCAGGGCCGTCGGCTGAACCGGGGCGCTCCCCTTGCGCCCGCATCGTTCTTAATTTCAGGTAAATGTCATGAATACATCCACTGTTCTCGATCTGGGACGCGAAGGCCTGTTGATCATGCTGGAAGTCAGCGGCCCGGTCATGCTGACTGCCGTTGTGGTAGGGCTGGTGATCAGCATTGGACAGGCTGTCACACAGATTCAGGATCAGACCATCAGCTTCGTTCCCAAAATTGTCGCGATGGTACTGGCGATCCTGTATACACTGCCCTGGATCACCTCATTAATGGTCGAATACAGTACAAATTTGATTACCAATATTCCGACTCGTCTGTAACTGCCGGTTTACAATGACCCAGGAAAACAACACGTCCCGTGAGCGAACTCCTCGATCAATATGTGATGAATCCGATACTGCAACTGGCGCCGGGACAGTTGCTGCAGTGGGCGATGCTGCAGTTTTATGCATTCACGCTGGTCCTTGTAAGGATCAGTGGGCTGATGATTATCGGTCCCGTGTTCGGGCAGCCGATTTTCCCCACGAATATCCGCATCCTGTTGATCGTGAGTCTGTCACTGCTGATTACTCCGACTTTGCATGACCAGACGACCGTCGGATTTTATCAACTGGATATCAACCAGGATCAGCGGCTCAGCCAGGATGAGGTTCCGAAGCATCTTCAGGACCGGTTTGATGATCTGATCGTTACTGCAGGCCGACAGGCGACCCAGGAACTGACCGTCAATGATTACCGGTTCGTAACGCGGATGCCGAATTCGCTGCTGGATTATGCCTGGTCGATTATGGGAGAATTAACACTCGGATTTTCGCTGGGGCTGGGCGTTTATATCATTCTGCTCAGTCTGCAAATGGCCGGGCAGATGATCGATCAGCAGGCGGGTATGGCGCTGGGCGAGGTCTTTAATCCCGGCTTTGACATGAATGCCTCACTCAGTGGTCAGTATCTTTATTTTATAGGCATCTCCGTCTTCCTGTTGATGGAGCCGATCAATGGTCATCTGTTAATGCTGTCCTCCCTGATTGATACCTTCCAGGTGTTTCCGGTAGGGGAGGGGATCGTTTCCACGAATACACTGGATCTGCTGCAGACGCTGATGCACCAGTCCCTGGTACTTTCGATTAAAGTCGCAGCCCCGTTACTGGCAATCAGCGCGCTAATCTCAATTTCCATGGGTTACCTCGGCCATACGGTCCCCCAGATCAATGTGCTGGTAATTGGCTTTCCAATTCGAGCGATGATCAGCCTGATTGTTCTGGTTTTCACTCTGTCGGGGGCCGCGGATATTGTGGTGGAATCCATCCCTTCTGCCATTGACCAGTTAAGTCGCAGTACTGTTTTATAAATCGATTGAAAATGTGGCAGCATGGCTGAGAACGATACGGGAGAAAAAACAGAGCAGCCCACCGATCGCCGGCGCAATGAAGCCCGCGAAAAGGGAAACATTGCGAAAAGTACCGACCTGAATGCAGCCGGAATGATGCTGGCAACAGCCGCGGTCCTGTATTTTTTTGCTGTACGCCTCAGTAGCGACATGAAAAATCTGATGGAAGTTTCACTGACGACCCCGGTCTGGTTGCGCGTGGATCCGCCATTACTCATCGAGCGCTGTGAATCCATTATCGAACTGTTCCTGGAGGGGACGGTGGTGATGATGGTGGTGTTATTTGTCGCAGCGGTCTGCCTGAACCTCGTGCAGGTCGGTTTCATGATGACTCCCGATGTGCTCCAGCTCAAGTGGGAGCGTCTGAATCCGATCGAAGGCGCCAAGCGGATCATTTCCATTCGTGGCCTGGTCAAGCTGGGAGTAAGCCTGGCAAAGCTCAGTCTGCTGGTGCTGATCGCTGCCTGGTTCAGTTACCTGGTGTTTCCCAGCTTTCTGGCATTGATGGGGGCACCTCCGGAAACGATTCTGCGTGATATTTTTAATTCGACTATTGAACTGGGGCTGTTGCTGGCGCTGGCCTTGATCATCCTGGGGGGACTGGATTTTGCCTTCCAGAAATGGAAGCATGAAAAAGACCTGATGATGAGTAAACAGGAAATCCGTGAAGAAATGAAATCGATGGATGGGGATCCGTTAATTCGCCAACGACGTCGGGAAGCGCACCGCAAGCTGGCGACTTCGCAGGAACTCTCCAAGGTGGCGAGTGCGGATGTCGTGATTACAAACCCGACACATATATCGATTGCCATCAAGTATGATCCGGAATCGATGCCCGCACCCGTGGTGGTGGCAAAGGGAGCAGGGGAGATTGCATTCCAGATCCGAAAGATTGCCAACGAAAATGGAATTCCCATTATCGAGCGGAAAGCGCTGGCACGGCAAATGTACCGCGATGTGAAAACCGGACAGGAAATTCCCTTTGAATTATACGAGGTATTCGTTGAAATTATGGCCTACGTTTACAGTCTGACTGGTAAAACCATGCCGGATCAACGTTAAACGTACAGAGGATGAACCCAGGCATAGTGTCAGGAGTGCCGACGGTTAAAACGAACTGAAAACCAGTCGAGCAAGATCCGCGGATACCTGATTTTCATTAACAAAAGCGGGTTTTCCTGCAGTGTTCTCTGGTGTTTCACTGCCAGACTCACCAAGATATTGAAATGGAATCAGGTAGTGATATAACGTTTCTGGAGTTTGTGAGGTGGTGGAATGCGTTGGGAACATCCGGTTCAGTTCGCATCGCAGAGTGATGTTGGCTTTCGGCGCAGGAATAACGAAGATTCGATCTCGGTTCGTATCTGTAAAGATCAGGAAAGCTGGCGAGACCACGGGCATTTCTTTCTGGTTGCTGATGGGATGGGCGGCCATGCCGTGGGGGAACTGGCAAGTAAGATTGCTTCGGAAACGGTGCCTCACACCTTCTTCAAAAATAAACCGGGGCCTGTTGCCAAATCGCTGAAATCTGCGATTGAAGTTGCGAACCAGGCAATCAATGAGCGGGGGATGGCCAATCGCGAATTCATGCGCATGGGGACAACCTGCAGTTCTTTGTGTCTCTGTTCTGAAGGCGCCGTGATTGGTCATGTGGGGGACAGTCGCGTCTACCGCGTGCGGGAAAATCGCATAGATCAACTGACGTTTGACCATAGCCTGCAGTGGGAACTGATTCGACAGGGTCGGATGAAACCCGAAGAAGTTTACATGAACGAGCCCCGCAATGTCATTACGCGCTCACTGGGCCCCGAGCCGGTGGTCAAAGTTGATATCGAAGGGCCTTATACGGTTCTGGAAGGGGATCGTTATATCCTGTGCAGTGACGGCTTGACCTGTCATCTCAAAGACGAAGAGATCGGGATGATAGCCAGGTACCTGGAACCGAGTGATGCCTGCCGTCTGATGATTAATCTTGCCAATTTAAGGGGCGGTTCAGATAACATCTCGGTCATCGTGGTGCGTGTGGGAGAGTTACCGGACGTGAATTTACCTCAGGAAAAAGCACCTGAACCTGAGCCGGAACTCGAACTCGAACGCGACTATCGAGAGTGGTTCTGGCTGGCCGGGGTCTGGGTGGCTTCGTTGATGGTGGCAGCAGGAATTCTGATGTGGATTTTGACCCGATTTGACCGGGGGGAATTTCTGACTTTTGGGGGGATGTCTCTGCTGGTGATGTTGCTGGTCCGCAAAGTATTTGCACAGCGTGAATCCAATAAGCGCGAGGAGTATCTGGATAAAAGCAAGACCATCGAGTGGAAGCCGTATCGATCTGAAAAGCTGAAGTTTAATACGGACTTTCTGCAGTATCTGACCACCATGGAGTCCGAATTGCAGCGGGCGGCAATGGAAGAAGAATGGACGATCGAATGGTCCGAGCACAACAAAATCTATTACGAAGCCAAAGAAGAGCTGGAGCAGAAGAAGTATCTGCATGCGTTTCGCGATTTTTCCCGCGCCATTGATATCCTGATGACGGGTCTGCATTCTTACCGTAAAGAGATGGTGCACCAGGCACGCTGGAAAAAAGGACCTCCCAGCACTTCCCAGGAGGATTGATGACAGGGAAGTCTAAACGGCACACTGATGGAAGTGCAGCCTTTTGTACACTTTGGAATCTTTGTAATTTTAACATTGGACTCCAGCCCGGTTTCAGATATGATCCGTCCCTTATTTCAGTGACTCTGAAGGACTTGTGACACGGAGGTCAGTGTGTTCTTTACTCAAACAATCAGGCGCAAGCTGGGGCTCGGGCTGGGGATTATCTTCTTCATGCTGATTATCATGGCCTATGGCGCTGTGTCTGGTTTACAGTCTTATCACAATACGGTTTATGAGTTTAAGTACTCGCTGGATAACCTGCCCAACCGTGATCGCATGATTGTCTCTGTGGTCGCCCTCAATGAACCTCTGCAGAGAATTCGCCAGTCCCGTCCGGCTGCCAGTGCGCATTATCAGCAGGAGTTCGATAAACAGGTGCTGGAAGTAGAGACGGAAATTAAGGACTTTCTCAAAAAAGTGGATCGGTTGCCCGCGGACCCGGCAATCAAAAACTGGAAAGGCTTCGTTGAATCACAATTGAGCGGACACAGTGCCTGCATGTCAATCCTGAATCAGCTGAAGTTGATGAAGGTGCAACTGGAGGATCCCCAGCAACGCCTTAAAGTGGCTGAGCAGATGATTCTCGAAGTAGCACATCTGGAAACACTGATCCTGGAAGTACGTGATGTTCCTTCTGGCACGAAGGCTGTTCTGACACGTGCTTCTTCGGTTTATCGTTCCCGCTTTAACCTGGTCTGGGTGACCTGCGTCGTCGTGTTTGTCACATTTGGCTGTCTGATCTGGTATGGTTACCGTACTGTGCTTGCGCCGATTCAGGCATTGCACGAAGGGGCACGGATCGTCGCCCAGGGGCATTTTGACCACCATTTCGAAATCAAATCGAACGATGAGATGGGGGAACTGGCGGTCGCATTCAACAAGATGACCATGCGGTTCAAAGAGAAACGGGACGAATTGAATCATAAGGTGGACGAGCGGAGTAAACAGCTGGTTCGCTCAGAACGCCTCGCGGGAATTGGTGTGCTGGCAGCAGGGGTGGCACATGAAATCAATAATCCGCTGTCTGCTATTTCGATGGCATCGGAATCTTTACAGGGACGCATGGTCGACCTGAAACCACATTGTGAGAATGCGGATATCGAAGTCGTCGAGCAGTACCTGGGGTTAATTCAGCGGGAATCGATGCGTTGTCGCGAGATCACCTCAAAGCTGCTGGATTTTTCCCGTGGCCAGAATTCCGTTCGCAGTCAGAATGATCTTGTGTCTGTCATTCATGAAGTCTGCTCGATGGTCAATTTGATCAAGCGTCTCAAAGGCAGAAACATACATTTCTCAGATCACAAGCCCTGTAATGCGGAATTTAATCCTGCCGAAATCAAGCAGGTGGTTCTCAATATCATGACCAATGCAATGGAATCGATGGAAGTGGGTGGAAATCTGGAAATCGAGGTCCAGGAACACGTTGATTCCGTTACGCTGATTTTTCGGGACGATGGTCGGGGTATGACCCAGGAAGTCAAAGAAAGCCTGTTTGATCCCTTCTTTACGCAACGGGCAGATGGAACAGGGACGGGCCTGGGTATGTCAATCACACATCGGATCGTAAAAGATCATGGAGGTGAGATCGAAGTGGAAAGTCCCGGCCCCGGTAAGGGGAGTACAATTTTTGTGGAACTGCCGAAAAAGACTAAGATGCAAAGTGCAGCAGCATAATGCTTTAGTGACATTCTCAGCTGATTGACTTTCTGCGATTCTCCGATTGCCACGATTTTCAAAATCTGATATTACACGTCTCTCCCCACAAATGATTCACACAAAGTTCACGATACAGGAGAAAAAGGATGTTCTCTGTACTGCAGGCAAATCTCAGTCTTTCTGTTCCTGATTTGACACAGTTCGTGCAGAGAAAGGTCCTGGATGGAGTCCCGGTTCCGGGGCTGCAGCTTTGAGTATCGATACTGAAGAACAGGATGAGCCAGTTCACTGCGAGCCGGCTTTCTTCAGCGCCTTTCTAATAATCCTTCCTGAATACCATTCGGTTATGTAATTTGTTAAATGGCTTTCTCTTTGACAGGATGTCAGAGCAGGAAGAAGGAGCACAACTTGAGTAATTCAGTCAATAAATTACGGGTCCTGTTTGTCGACGATGAAGCGGCAATTCGGGAAGTCATGCGAATTGAGCTGCCACGCATGGGACATGATGTCACCATTTGTGAAGATGGCCAGTCGGCATTAACGGCATTAGATAAAATTACATTTGATGCAGCCATCGTTGATTTACGCATGCCTGGTTTGAGTGGCTGGGATGTGGTCGATCATATTAATAAGGTCTCTCCCGAGACCGAAGTGATTATCAGCACCGGGCACGGCAGTATCGACGAAGCCATTCAGGCGATCCGACGCGGCGCGTATGATTTCCTGCCCAAACCATGCAAGCTGATCGATATTGCGACCGTGTTACAGAAAGTCGCTGATAAACGATCGCTGCAGAATAAAAATTATGCCCTGGAATCCCGGTTGAAAAGTGTGGAAGGGCCCTGCCAGATTGTGGGGGAAACTCCCCCGATGATGCGGGTCAAAAAGCTGATTGAAAAGATCGCGCCAACCGATTCCACAGCTCTGATACTGGGAGAAACCGGGACGGGTAAAGAACTGGTCGCACGACGGGTTCATGATTTAAGTACACGTGCTTCAATGCCCTTTGTCCCTGTCAACTGCGGAGCCCTGCCGGAAAACCTGGTGGAAAGTGAACTGTTTGGCCATCGCAAAGGTGCTTTTACAGGTGCCGATACACCACGTAAGGGTCTGATCGAGATCGCCAATGGCGGGACCCTCTTCCTGGATGAACTGGGTGAGCTGGACAAAACCATGCAGGTGAAGCTGCTGCGTTTTCTGGAATCGGGAGAAGTCCGTCGTGTCGGTGACAGTGAAACGTTCCATGTCGATGTGCGAATCGTCTGTGCGACGAATCGCGATTTACAGGACATGGTTGCAGAGGGCAGCTTCCGCGAAGATCTTTATTTCCGTGTCAATACCTTTGAAATCAATCTGCCTGCACTACGGGAACGCAAAGGGGATATTCCGGAAATCTCCCGTGTACTGTTGAAACGGCATCTGAAAAAAGATTCCATTCCCCAGGATATCCTGGCACCGGAAACGGTTGAGATTCTGCAGGAATATGACTGGAAAGGGAATGTTCGTGAACTGGCCAACGCCTTGGAACATGCCGTGATTTTATGGGACGGCGTTCAGATCCAGCCCGTCGATTTACCCTCCAATCTGACCCGGCATTCTTCGATTCCGATCTCCTCTGGTTCGACTGCCATTAACTGGACTGAAGGCATGGAAGGAAAAACGTTGCGGGATATCGAAATGGAAGTGATCTACCATGTGCTCGACAAACATGATGGGGATAAGCCAAAATGTGCGTCAGAACTGGGGATCGCTCTGAAAACGCTGTACAACAAACTGAATCAGTATCAGACCCGGGCCGCTGGTTGATATCTGACTGTACTGCAAATTAAACGGGCACAAAAAAATGCTCTGGCAGAAAATGCCAGAGCATTGATTTTAATGCACTTCGAAAATCAATCTGTCTGCTTTCATCGGTTGCAGTCATGCTGCAGGTGATTCAAGCGAGACAGGACTGTTTTAATATTTCCGAATGACTCCCGTAACCACTCCGAGGATGTCTACATTCTTAGAGTAGATGGGCTGCATGCTGGAGTTCGCTGGCTCCAGGCGAATGCGATCCCCTTCGGAATAGTAGCGTTTCAGAGTCGCTTCCTGACCATCCACCAGCGCGACAACGATGTCGCCTTCTTTGCAGGTGTTCTGCTTGTGGACGATGACATAATCGCCATCAGCGATCTGATCTTCGATCATGGAAACGCCTTTGACTTTAAGGCAGAACTGATCATCGGGATCGAACAGAGAGCCGAAATCGATGTGTTCGTCATCCTGGACAGCCAGAACAGGGCTGCCAGCGGCGATTTGTCCGGCCAGTGGCAGACGTGTCCGTTTCTGCGAGTGATCGCACAATTGAATCGCGCGTGACATGTGAGATTCACGCGTGATGAGCCCTTTCTTTTCCAGAGCTTTCAGGTGGCACATCACGCCGTTGGGAGAGCGGATGCCAAAATTAGCACCGATTTCACGGACGGTCGGTCCATAGCCACGGTTAATAATCTTATCTTTCAGAAAATCGTAAATTTCCTGTTGTCGTTGTGTAAGGTTTGCTTTGGTGCCTGCCATTACAAAGTACCCCATTTCTTAAAAAATAGAATAAACTGATCATATTCCTGAACATTCAGGAAAGTAAATTTGTCACCCAAAACGAAAGTGCTTTGGGATCCCCCGATGAAATGCAGAATCAGAATCAGGAAGGGTGAGGGTGTCTTCGTGTGATAATCACATAAAATTCTGATTTTGCATCTGTTCTCAGTTATAGTATACTGTCGTCTACACGGCAAGTATGACGAGTAAAACATAGTTAATTTTATTGAATCTGAAAAAATTATTTAGACAAATCAGGTCACTGAAAGTGATTGTAAGATTACTAAATAATTGAAGTTGTGATTATTTAATGTTGTTAAGTCGGGAGACGATGATTTTCTGAATATTTGTTTGAATGTTCATGGAATTCTTTTGATTATACTCTACGAGAGTCTCCCGTTTTGAAAAGATGCCGAAAGAATAAATTTTAAAAATCTGTGAACCTGATGATTTAAATGTGCGTTTATGCGTGGAAGTCTGCTCCCGATCAACCTCAGTAGTTAGTTGTATAGTGAGCAGTCATTCTTAACTCACAAAAATGAAAAACTGGAAAGAAATTGAAGTAAAAATGCTGCGCTGGGCCAGACAGGACCAGCCTGGAGAGGGCAGATGGATCAAGCCACTGGCACATACAGGGAACCGGAGATACCGTTCCGAAACGGATTCACTCTGATCGAGCTTCTGGTTGCATTGACGATCATAGGTTTGTTGATTGCATTGTTGCTTCCTGCGGTGCAGGCAGTCCGGGAGGCCGCCCGAAAAATGCAGTGTTCCAACAATCTGCATCAGATTGGAATTGCCCTGCAGGCTTATCACACATCACACGATGTACTCCCTTTTGGAGTGGGCGATGATCACGATGGCCCGATTTCTTCGCTGGGTACCCTGGCGGATCGACGATTTTCGGCGCATGCGATGCTACTGCCTTATCTGGATCAGGCCGTGGTTTATCATCAGCTGAATTTCAATGTGGCACCCTTTCATCCGTTTGTGAATGCAGCAGATGGGGATCAGGAGGAGCTGGAAACCCGGTTCAATGAAGTGATCAACGGTCCGGCCGCCCAAACCCGGCTGCCCGTCTTTATCTGTACCAGTGATCTGGACCGCCTGAAAAGCCGTTGGGGGCCCAACAACTATCGATCCTGTAACGGGAGTTCCTGGTCGGGCAGAGCGGGGAACGGGATGTTTGGACAGAACAGCAGTGTGCGGATGCGGGATGTGAAAGACGGACTTTCTCAGACGGCGATGTTCAGTGAGCATGTCAAAGGCAGCGGGGATGACACAGTGATCGATCCCCTGTCAGATTTATACAATCTACAGGGGGTCTGGACCGAAAGTCAGTTTTCTGAGGCGTGTGGAGGATTGACTCCTCAGGCAGCCGAAGCTTATCAGTATGATGTCGAATCGGGGCAGACCTGGCTGGCGGGAAATATGAACTGGACCCGTTATAACCACGTGCGTACGCCGAATCGGACGAATTGTAAAAACGGACTGACCTGGGATGGGGTGATCTTGAATCCCTCCAGCTGGCACGGGCAGGGGGTGAATGTGTTGATGGGAGATGGGGTGGTCCGATTTGTGAATGAAAATATTAATACAGAGATCTGGCAGGCACTGGGAACGATCGCCGGAGGCGAAACGGAAACAGGAGCAGGTTTATGAAGTTTCAATTTCATTCCGCAGTGATTCTCTCGGGAGCTGCCTGTCTGTTGCTGTTGATTTCTGGATCACTCCGGGCAGAGCAGGGGAGACGCGAGTTGCAATTCAATTTCCTGGGAGAACAGTTTGATAATGAGCAACTGGTTCCACTGGGAATGGGAGTGGTCAGATTGATGGAACCGCGCAGGGATGGTCTGTTCTTCAACCTCCCGGCGGGGCACAAAATCTCGGTTTTGGGAATCAGCCCCCGGTTTCAGATCAGCGGCGATTTTGAAATCACCGCGACCTATGAAGTTCCTGCCTGGAAAAATCCGCAATCAGGTTACGGTCTGGGGCCGAGTGTCTATTTAAGGATGCATGATGAAAACGAATCGGCTGCCATGATCGGTCGATTATTGCGTCCCGGAAACAAGCATGTTTTCAGTACCACACTCTCGACCACTGTTGAGGGCAAACGCAACTATGACGTCAAACTGGTTGATGCGAAACAGAACTCAGGAAAACTGAAACTGATCAGAACCGGGAAGCAGCTGAAATTTCTGATTTCTGACGGAACGGAAGACGAGTTCCGCGAGCTGCGGGAAGTGGAACTGGGAACAGCCGACGTCGATCTGCTGCGACTGGGAGCGCAACAGAGTGATGCGGAGACTCCCGTCCAGGTTTTATGGAAAGACCTGTCGATTACTGCTGAATCGTTTCCCAATCACCCCGACTCGCTGGCGGTGGGAGAACGCCAGCATATTCCCACCTACCAGGCAGCGCCACAACCGCAGTCTATTTCGCTGATCTGGAGTCTGGTGGCGGGTATCGCTTTACTCTGCATTCTACTGGCTGTTTATGTGGTCAGAAAACGGGCCTGACTCCTGGCGGTTCCCGCGCAGCGGAGTGCTGACAGTCGTAGTAATAAAACCCGCCGGGACTGGCAACGATCCATCGAATCTGGTTAGACTGAATAGATTATATTCAATCTGGATTCCAGCTGGAATGACCTCTCAGATCGCATCAATGAAGAAAGCGGGGCTACAATGATTCAGAATGACGACCAGTTTTCCATGGACCGCAGAACAGCGTTGCAGAATATCGGACTGGCTCTAATGTCCGCAGGAGTCATTGGTTCTCCTGCAGGACTGGAGGCCCTGATCGCAGCGGACGCAGAAGCGGCTTTCAAAGACAGTCGGCTGGACGCATTGAAAGATCTGAATGGCTACTTCCCGTTTACACCCGCGGAAACGCCGGAAGCCTGGGAGCAACGGGCAGAGTATGTCAGACGACAGATTCAAGTCGCCGCCGGAGTCTGGCCGGAACCGGAAAATACCAAAATCAATGCTACGATTCATGGCAAAGTGGACCGGGATGAGTACACCGTTGAGAAAGTGTTTTTTGAAAGCTCTCCCGGTTTGTATGTCACCGGAAACCTGTATCGCCCGAAAGGGAAATCGGGACCGTTTCCGATGGTGCTTTCGCCGCATGGGCATTTTGCCGAGGGCCGCTTTTATGACAGTGGGGCACAGAAGGTTCAGGCTGATATTAAAGCGGGAGCAGAAAAACACGAAGTGGGCGGACGCTATCCTCTGCAGGCACGTTGTGTCGAACTGGCGCGGATGGGGTGCATGGTCTTTCATTATGATATGCTGGGATACGCCGACGGCTTCTGTTTAAGCTATGATCTGATCCACCGGTTTGCGAAACAGCGTCCCGACATGTCGAGCGAAAAGAACTGGGGGCTGTTCAGCGCGCAGTCAGAGCTGCGGCTGATCAGCGCGCTGGGGCTGCAGACTTTGAACTCGATTCGTGCCCTGGACTGGGTCTGCTCACTTGCGGAAGTCGATCAGAAACGGATCGGGATCACCGGGGCCAGTGGAGGCGGGACTCAGACGTTTATTCTGGCCGCCATTGATCAGCGGATCACCGCTGCATTTCCTGCGGTGATGGTGTCGACAGCGATGCAGGGGGGCTGTACCTGTGAGAACGCGACCTATCTTCGAATTGGTACGGGCAATATTGAGTTTGCCGCCTTGCTGGCACCACGGCCGCTGGGCATGACGGCTGCGGATGACTGGACGAAGGAAATTGAAAGCAAAGGTCTGCCCGAGCTCAAACAGCATTTCAAGATGCTGGGCGTGCCTGAGAATGTGATTGGAAAGTATTACCCGTTCCCCCACAATTATAATTATGTCAGTCGGACGATGATGTATGAGTTTTTCAATCAGCATTTTGAACTGGGACAGTCTTCCCCGATTGTGGAAGCCGATTTCAAGCCGCTCTCGCGTGAGGAATTAACCGTCTGGAACAAACAGTATCCGGCTCCTCCTGGCGATGTAGAATCGGAAATCAGAATTCTGCATACACTGGCAAAGAATAACGCAGCACAGATCGAACGATTGACGCCTCGGGACCAGAAGAGCCTGGCGGAATACCGTCGTGTAGTGGGAGGAGCCATTGCCGTGATGATCGGCCGCCCGCTGCCGGAAAAAGAGGATCTGGAACCGGAGATTGTTTCTGAAGAGTCCAGAACCGGTTATCGCCAGTATCATACCCTGATTAAAAACAAGCGGTTTGGAGAAGTGACACCGACCCTGTTCTTCCTGCCTGAGCAATGGAATCAGAAGGTGGTGATCTGGCTGGACGATCAGGGAAAAGCGGGATTATTCAAAGCGGATGGCAGCCTGAAATCACCGATCCAGCGACTCCTTGATTCCGGAACGGCAGTCGCGGGCATTGATGTATTATACCAGGGAGAATTCAGTAAACTGCAGGCAGCGCCAACGGAAATGCCTGTCGTGAAGAATCCCCGCGAATTTGCCGGGTATACACTGGGCTATAATCATCCGATCTTTTCGAAGCAGATTCATGATATCCTGAATGTCCTGGCATTTTCGAAATATCACGATAGCCAGCCCCAATCGATTGCGCTGGCTGGTTTCGGTTTCTCCGGCGTGCGGGCAGCAGCCACTTGTGCGCATTGTCCCGAAGTTGTTCAGAAACTGGCAGTCGATACGGGGGGCTTCCATTTTGCAGAGATCACTTCGATCCGGGACCTGCGTTTGTGGCCTGGTGCCGTCAAGTACGGCGATGTGGAGGGATTGTTGTCTCTGTGCCAGCCGGCTGCTCTCTGGTTCGCGGGGAAATCCAGTTCCATTCCCGAGCTGATTCAGTCGACATACAATGCGGCGGGCCAGTTGAATCAGGTGACTTTATACCATGAAACAGGGAAACGGGAAGCTGCTGCTGTCGAATGGCTGTTACAGTGAGATTCAACAACTGGCAGCATCTTTTTTGAAAAGCCGAAAATGTGAATGCATTCCTGTGGGCTCTGATTATACTAAGGGAAATACTGTTTCTGGTGTGTTATCAGCAGATCACTGGCTGGAGCGCATCACATTGAACCAGAGTGTCTTTCAATCTGTTGTACTCGGTTCCAATGGTCCTGGAGACGCTACATTCAAACTGGACACGGCCAAATTCTTTTCCGGGGAATCTTCCATGCTTGCGCACATTCATTCTCAGTCAAACTCTGTCGGCGGTCGTTCGACTGTTTGCTCCTGTCTGCTGTTAATCTGCGGGTTGCTGATGCTGGCAGCAATGCCTGCATTAGGTCTGGCGGCAGAGAAGCTGCCTTTAGAATACAGGTGGGAAAAAGGCCGGCAATATGCATATCGGGTGAAGATCGAAGTCAACATGGAAGATTATGCAGAGACAATGAGTGGGGTTGAACAGTATGATGTGACGGCCGCTGAGGGAAATTCTTTCTCGCTGCGTTGTTCCGGGAATTTGAATTCGGTGACCAAAAGCAAAAGCCGGCGTCCGTTCCTGCCCCCTATGCGAATGCACCGTCATCGCAGTCCTTTCGCCGGTCTGTCCGGCAGTATCGCGGGTGCGTTCGAACAACATACGCTCGAATTGAACCGTTATGGTGAGATCGATACCGTAAAAGGCTCATCGCTGCTGCCTCACCTGCTCGGCCACCTTTCGCAGATCAATCTGATTCCGCTTTCTCCTGAAGGTGAACGCACCTGGTCAGAATCGGAGAAAAGCAGCATTTCTGTCATTTCTTCCTCGAATCGGATTCCTTCTCCGTTACGTGGCCCTGATATTGAAAAGACGATGGGAGCAAAAAAAACGTCGGAATATAAAATTTCAAAACAGGAAGGGGATCTGGTCACGATCAATGTCGAATATTCCTATCGTACGATATCGACGATTGATGACAGTGGGCCGGAAGTCGAACTGACGGGGACTGGGCAGATTCAATTTGATCAGAAACAGGGATGCGTCAAGGATCTGTCCGTGAATTACAAACTCATTCAGCGTTCAGAAAACAGCACGCAGAAAATTCCCATCATGCTCACATCCACTTTACTGAATGCAGAAGAACTGAAAGAATACAAAGCAGACCAGGCTGCGTTAATCGCGAAGCATTCAGCCGAGATGCAGAAACGTGAGGAAGCGGCCCGGTTCGAGATTCCGGAAAATATTGACGATGAACTGAAAACGATTCTCACAGAACTGTCGACGAGCAATCTGCTGAAACGCAAAGCAGCATTACAGAAACTGAGTCAGGTTAAACCAGCGGAGGGAAACAGAGATATCTCCGGAATTTTAATCGGGATCCTGGAAAGCAAGGATATCACCGTTGTCCAGGATGCTTCGCGCGCTCTGGTTGTCTGGTCGACAAAAGAAGACATCCCCGCGATGACCGGGCTGCTAAAAGAAGTGAATATCCTGGGGCAGGAAAGCGTCATGGAAGCAATCCTGCAGCATAAAACCCCGGAAGGAGTCACAGCCGTGGCAGAACTCCTGAAAGAGCCGATTAAAGCCCATAATGCTTCCAAAAAATTGATTGAGTACGGCAGTGGGGCTGAGGATGCCGTCTTGAAACAGCTGGATCCGGATCAGTTTATCGTGCTGGTAAATGTATTTCGAGTACTCAAAGAAATCGGCACAGAGAAGAGCCTGAAAAAAATTGAGGAAGTAAATCAGTCTACCAAAAATAATAACTTCCGATTTCAGGCGGCCTCCACTGTCAAAGCGATCGAAGCGCGTCTGAACTGATTCTTTCAGGGGATTACGGACGGCTCAGCTCTGCAGGAGCGCGGAAGAGTGGTTCTTCTGCAGGAGTCTCGTGTCCGATTCGGATGATGGCAGGTTCCTCTTCCTGTGAAATTTCATCAAGCGTACGGAAAGAATTGATTTCCAGCGGTTCCAGAAATTCTTCTTCCTGCTGCTCAGCTGATAATTCGTTACTGTTTACCGGGACAGATTGAGCGGGAGCAACTTGAGTGGGAGCAAGCAATTCTTTTTTCAGATCAGCCTGAGTAACCATTTTCTTTACAGGAGCATTCAGAGACGGTTTTGATTCGAGGGGAGCAGTCTGTTTTGCGCTCACCAGACGGGTTTTCTGCTGTTCGGGGCTTTTACGAAATTCTGGCTCAGACTGTGATCCACTGGCGATGTTTTCCCTTGTGACCGTTTTTACAAGGAAGGGATTCTCGGGAGCGGATTTTTCTGGAGCGGTTTGCTCAGGTTGTTCCTGGCTGGCTGCCAGTTGCGTTTCCTGTTCAGCTTGGGCCTGCTTTTCCTGTCGAACGAGATAGATGTTTTTCAGCTCGGCCAGTTCCGCTGCTGCAAGTCCCGCTGTTTCCAGGGTCGGATCAGCGGTTAAGGCCAGATCGTATTCTTTCAGTGCCATTTCACCTTCACCGCGTTGTGTGTGGATGTAGGCGACATTCGCATGTGCTTCCGCTTCTGACATCACATTGCGGAAGAGGGTATAGCTTTCTTTGAACCGTCCCTGGTGGCCTACAGCCAGCGCCAGGTTATTCAGAGTGCGTTTATTATTTGCATCATTCTGTAATGCTGCGGACAATACTTTTTCAGCTGCTTCATACTGTCCCCGTTTGTAGAGGGCGTAGCCAAAATCGTTCAGGACCTGTGAGTTATACGGATCGAGTTGCTTAGCCTGTGTGAAGTACCGGGTCGCGGCGACAGAATCCCCCAGATTCGTACAGACAATTCCCAGGCGATGGCAGGCCACAACACTGCGAGGATTTTTCTTCAGATACGTTTCATACTGTGTGCGCGCAGCCATCCACTCTTTTTTATGTTCGAAACCGCGCGCAGCAGCAAGGACCTGGTTGGGATTATTTTTTCCAGGCAGGGCAGATTTCATTTTGGAAATCTGAGTTCCCATCTGGGTGCATCCCTGAAGTGAAATGATGAGGATGACAGCTGAACAAAACAATCCTTTGTCGTTCATAACTTTGTCCTGACGTAATTCGACTTTAATATTGAAGAATTCACTGGGAATTCCATGTTGTCACAATAAAAAAAGATTACCTGTCGAAATGGTTGAAAAAAATGGTTCAGTGATTTGAGGGGTGTGCGGATCGAGTTTTATCAAAAAGGTGGACGGATTCGATCGAACCCGTCCACCCCATGTCAAATCTGTTCATTCAGCCGGTTTTAGACGGAGTCCTGTTTTACTGTTGCCTCTCCCAGGCCATTGGGACCAGGTATCATCAGTTGAGAGACGCTCTGATTCAGTGTGATGAAGTTTAGAAGACGCCAGCACCCCCGCCGCCGCCGCCGAATCCACCAAATCCACCACCGAATCCACCACCGCCGTTATTGCCACGGTTCATGAATCCATTGGAGTAGGCTCTGTAAGCTTCGAATCCTTCGAAGCCTGGTGTGAAAGCAGGAGCAACAACAACGCGTTCGTCCGCATCCTGGACGTTCATTGACTGCAACATCTTCACGATGACATTGCGGCGATGCATGTCCAGGTCATCATTGCCATGGATTGGATATTTATATTCCGATGATTCCTTGATCGACATCGAACTGGGTTCGACAACTACCGGGAAAGGCGTTGATGCCATGCGAACAGCAATCTGTTTAATGTGATCTTCGCCGGCAGCATTCAGTTTTGCGGTAGTGCCTACGAACTCACTTTCGACGATCACGAAGTCAGATGCTTCTCCGTTTTCTTCCTGTTTTTGCCAGATATCATCGCTGATGGTTCCCAGTGGCGCTACCGAGTCGTAGGGGATTTCTGCGTGATGTTGTTTATGTTGGCAACCACTGATCAGCATTGCTGCTAAAGCAATAGCAGGCAAACTTGCAATTTTGGGTTGAATAGACATCGCTTACTTCCTTGTATTTCTCTCACATTCTATTCATAAAATGTGATTGGAATTTTTTAGGTATCATTTGGCGAAGAAATAATCAGTTTTAATTATTCAGAGAATCCGTAGTCACCATTGATGTAGTATTTTTCGGACTTGCCCTGGTGTTTGAAATCTTTCTGTTGCTGGTGAATCCGTTTTTTCTGCATGTACCAGACTGTGCTGCGGTGATGCACATCAGGTCTGCCTTCAATATTATTCATAAAGAAGAAATCCACATCGCCTGGCTCAGTAACTTCCATTCCGGGTAGGATCGTGGGAGCATCTTCTGGTTCCATCGGATGCACCAGCTCAGGGCTGATCAGGATGATCAGTTCTGTTTCGTCTCGCGACACTGCTTTGTTGGAGAACAATGTACCAATCAGAGGAATATCACCGATAAAGGGGACCCGGTTGAGGTCTCCCCGCTGCTGTTCCTGAATCAGTCCGGCAATCGCGAGTACCTGTCCTTCACGCAGATCGACGGTGGTGCTGACGGATTGTGTATCAAGCCCCAGGATCCCACCAGATGTTAATGCCGGGTTGACCGTACTGAATGTCGGGGTGACCTGTAATCGAATACGATCTTTATCCAGGACAGTAGGCAGGAAGGTCAGCTGAGTACCAAAGCCTTTGAAGGTTGTTGTAGCAGCCTGTGCACCGCCGACACCTACCACGGTTGGAACAGCGAATTCACCACCCGAGATAAAGTTGGCAGTCCGCCCACTGATGGTAACCAGATTTGGTTCTGCTAAAATTTTCGCATAACCATTCTGGGCCAGGGCAGAGATAAACAGGTCGACATCATTGCTTGTCAGTGATGCGGTTACCAGTCCGGTCCCGCCATTACCCAGCTGTTGTGCCACTCCGGAGAATAACTGAGACCAGCCAAAGTCTCCCGATTGTACGAGCAGGTCCGTGCTGGCGGTACGCGCTGCTGACCGGTCGATCTGAGCGATACGGACCTTCAGCATGATCTGTTTTTCGCCAGGCACCTTCATCATGTCGATGACGGTTGCTTCCGGCAGTCGTGCTCCATCCGGGAATGGATCGGCGGCGATACCATCTGCGAACAGGGAACCGCCTCCCATTCCACCACCCTGGCCTCCGCCACCGGAACCGGAACGTGCACGAATAATGGTAATAATTTGTACTGCTTCCTGTTCATCCCGTGCCTGGCCGCGGACAATCAGTTTGTCTGCGAAAGGAATCAGCTGAATTTTACTGTTGGGGAAGAACTCATTGATCATTTTCTGAAATTCGCCATATTCCATCCGGCGAAGATCTTCAATGGAATTGTCACCTTCTACTTTGACCTGAACGCTGAGGATCTGGGGATTTGCTTCATCCCCCAGCCAGAGGGTCATCGTAGTAGTCCCGGTTTCTTTACCGATGACTTCTACTTCCTGTGAGCCGAATGCGACTACTTCAATTTTAGAAGGATCTGCGATCGCCACCCGGAACACGTCCATCTTCATTTTCAGAATTTTGGAGTGTCGCTGCTGAACGCTGAGTTCTACTTCTGATTCGTAGATCTGATCAACGAGCTGATGGACTTTTTCTTTGGTTTTGGTGCTGATAACGGGGGCATATTTTTTCTTCGCCCCAGGCGTGTAGCTATTTGTTTTCAACTTCCCCGGAACAGGAGGCGCTGGTGGAACCTGCGCAGCAAGTGGCGATGCTGTAATTGCGACACCGCAGGCCACTGCCAACATTGTGCGTCTTTTCCATGAGGCATTTATAGACATACTTGTCTCCCAATCCTTTGGTCGTCAATTTTGAGATATTGGAGTAAGTGATTTATTGTTTTAAATACAGTTCCATTAAAACCACGTTTTAAAAACTGTGAAGTAAATTTCGTCCGGGTGTTTTTTCTGCGTTGCCTGCTATTACATCAATGTGCCAGTGGAACAAGTTAATTTTATGAATTATCAGTCTGTGTATGAGAATCTGTTCTTTAAAGACAAATCTCATGGCATCAATCATATCGGTTAGAACAGTATGAAAGGTTGATAATAATTTTGAGGTGTTTCCCAATTTACGTATATTTAAAGATTTTGTTGATTTCCTCTATTTTCACTTTATATAAAGGCTATTTCAGGTCGAAAACGAATTATGGTGGGAGAATCAGCATTCTGGTTCCAGGAAAAAATTCAATGGAACGTCCACCAAAAATGCTTAATCAAAAGTGTTGTTGATACAACGTAAAAATAAAAGGTGGTCTCATGAATGCGAGTTTTGCATTGCTCATCGGTTTAAGTGTCTGGCAGTACGACGGAGAAGTTGTACCAGTCAACACCGTCAGTGCTCCCGCAACAGTCTCAATGGCATCATGTCAAAATACCTGTATTGCTTCCGACGCTTGTCTGTCAGACGGTTATGCGACAGGAAATCTCTGTCAACCGGGCGGACTTTTCGGTCACTGGGGTATGTGGGGCAATTGTTACACAGACGACGGTTGCAAATTGAAAAAACGTAGCTGGTTTTGCTGTAAAACGACAGGTGATATGTACCCCCATTATCCGTACCCGCCTGTCTATCACGGATACTATTATTTCCGACCTTACAACTACACGAATATTCTTCGACAGAAAGGTGAGATTATCGCTCTCGGTGGAAACCCGAAAGCTCCTTATGCTCACAAGATGTTCGATCGCATCTACGAACAGATCGATCTGACGGCCTACGAAGAATTTCCCGCAGACGGTGATGGCGTTCCGACGCTGGAACCGATTCACAATTCTCTTCCCAGCCTGGAAGACATTCTGAAAAGTAAATAGTTCTCTGCATCGTGAACGAATCAGCTGCGAACAGTAATCGGAATCCAAATAAAAAAGATCTGTACCATTGAGTGCAGGTCTTTTTTTCTTATCAGACTGATGACAGGCGGCTGATCACACCATGATTCAAGAAGTGGTTCCGCCGGGAGACATGTTGTGTCAGTGCCTGAGATTGAATCCGGTAACGCGGAATGGGTGATGGGCTCTCGCGAATGGTCCCTTTCGCTGGGAAGCATCTGGTTTGCCTGCCTGTTATTATTGGGCTCCGTCACGATTGCCGATCCCGATTTATGGGGGCACACACTCTATGGCTTGCGCGCCCTTGAACACCATGTTCTGGTGGAACGGACTGACCCATTCTGTTACACCGAGCCGGGCACGATCTGGATTAACCATGAATGGTTTTCTGAACTGTCATTCGGCTGGCTCTGGAGCCAGATGGGAAACACCGGCTTATGGCTCTGGCGTAATTTCTGGTTATGCATGATTCTGATTCCGACCTGGATTGCATTCAGAAGATCCCGGGCAAGCCTGGCCGGTTCCGTACTGTTACTGGTCTATGGCGCATTTTGCCTGTCACAGTTTGTCGTCTTTGTCCGCCCGCAACTGGTTACCTTTGGTTGCTTCGCATGGACACTGTTACTGCTGCGGGATTATGTTGATCGTCCCCATTCCAGGTGGATCTGGTATCTCCCCGTGATCATGCTGTTCTGGTCGAACTCGCACGGTGGCTTTCTGGCCGGTGTCGGGATGGAGGGCCTGGTTCTCCTGTGGATCGGAAGAGGTTTTTATCAGGGCCACTACCAGCAACGCGATTTTCTCAGGCTGGCTTTTGCTGTAACAGCGAGCTGGCTGGTGACTCTGATTAATCCCTATGGAATTCAACTGCATCAGATGCTCTGGGATCATCTGATGACCACACAGATTGTCCGGGAATGGCAGCCTCTCTGGCAGGCCCGTCAGGCACTCTTGTATTACGTTCCTTTCCTGCTGCTTGTGCTGGCATTTTTCCGATCGCGGAAATGGGAGTGGATTGATCTGTTGTTGATTGCAGTCGTCGCCTGGCAGGCGGTCAGTCATATCAGGCATGTGGCTTTACTGGCGATTGCTGTAATGATCCTGTTGCCGCGACCCATCACCGATGCAGTACGCAATCTGTTTCCCAACATCAATCAGCAGTGGTCAGGAATCGCCAGGTTGAGATTACGGTCTGTTCTGATCACAATCATGGTTCTGGTGATTCTGGGACTGGGGGCTCATACGGTGTTTCAGATGCAGGAAGCGGGAGTTTCTCCCTGGGAAATTGGAGTGGAAACACAAAGTCGAGCGCCCGGAATGCCCGTTGCGGTCATGGAAGTCCTGCAGAAGGAACAACTGGCCGGGAATATACTGACCGATTATGGCTGGGCCCAATATGTCATCTGGCAGACGTTTCCCGAATCTCGGATCGCCTTTGACGGGCGTTACCGGACAGTGTACTCAGCGCAACTGGAAGCAGAGTTTGTAGCGTTTCAGAAACTGAATCAAAATTCCAGCACAGCAACGCCGCTGCTGGATCAATATCCGACGGAAATGATTCTTTTGCCAACATCCCAGCAGACGAATGGGTATCTGAAGAACAGACGAGACTGGTCACTGATTTACGAAGATGAACAGGCAATGCTCTGGTTGAAAGCGATTCCGCGGTTTCAGTCAACGATAGGCCGGGCGCGGCGGTCGGCGATTCGGAAGCCGGAAATTCCGAAATGGCTACTTTTTCCCGCCGATCCACTGCAACTGGAAGACAGTCTGAAATGATTCTGGAATTTGTCTGGTAATCCGGTTTCGGAAGGATGCTCAGAAACAGGAGTAGGCGTCTTTCACTCCGTCTGCAGCAGGTCCAGTGGGGCAGTCGGAATCGATTTGAAACAGGATTTCGCTTTCCTCGATATCAATTACCGTTAAAAACTGATCGCCAATCTGTATGGTGTCACCAATGGAAAGTTCCACTTCTAAACTTTGAGTAATCAGATCTGACACTTATGAGCCTTTCATCGAGAAACAGCGATATTTCACCGGCGAACATAGACCAGATGCGAACTGATGAGTGTACGCATGGTTCGGGGTGGGTTGCCGATGGCTTCAAGGGGGGAGAGATTAGCAGGAGTTCCCGTTTATGGCAATTGAAACCTTTAAAGATCGTCAGTTCGAAGAAAACGGCAAAATAAATCAGGAGTTCCCCGATCTTACAATTGCTAAGGATTATAGTTGCAATTGAGGGGTTTCGTGAATTACGATTATAGAAGCTTCCATCTTTTCCAGTCTTTCTATCTTGTTGTCTGGTATTGGTTTTCATCTGATTATGTCTTTACAAGAAGTCCAATCTACTGCCACGTTATTACCACTGGAGTTCACGCCGATTCTGAAGCGTGCCAGGTGGGGCGGGGAGCGTCTGGGCACTCGTTTGAATAAATTAATTGGAGTGGAACAGGATTATGGAGAAAGCTGGGAACTGTCTGACTATCCTGGCGCGCCGACATTGATTGCCAATGGGGAATTTACGGGCTGGACTCTCTCAAAGTTAATAGAGAAAAACCCGAAAGCGTTGTTTGGGGAAGGGAAGAGCTACCCTCTGTTCCCGCTTCTTATCAAATTTATTGACGCCACCGACCGACTTTCGCTGCAGGTTCACCCGGATGCGGGGCATCTACCCCGGTTTGATATGACGAAATCGGGGAAATCGGAAGCATGGGTTATTCTGGACTCCTTGCCTGGGAGCTGTATCTACGCTGGATTGAAGCAGGGCATCAGTCAGGCTCAGCTGCGGAAACATCTGAAGCAGGGAACGGTTGAAGAGTGTCTGCACAGTTATCCTGTTCGCAAGGGGGACTGTGTTTACATCCCCGCTGGCACGCTGCATGCAATTGGCGAGGGGATTTTACTGGCCGAAGTACAACAGACCAGCGATGTTACCTATCGTTTATTCGACTGGAATCGTCTGGATCAGTCTGGCAGTCCCCGTCCCGTACATGTCGAGCAGGCAATTTCTTCTATCGATTTTGAAGCTGGCCCGGTGAATCTGTTGGAACCAGAGAAGCAGTTTCGCGCAAATCACCAGGTAGAAGAATTATTAACCTGCGAGTACTTTTCGATCCAGCGTCATTTTTCACGTGATTCCTTTCAACTGTCTTCCCTGAATCAGGCCCAGATCCTGATCGTACTGGAAGGTTCAGGTCAACTGGATTGCAGTGCAGAAACGTATGAACTGTTTCAGGGGAAAACGCTGCTGGTTCCAGCAGCCGCCTCGGATTGTCATATCCATGTGGAATCGCCGATGACGATCCTGGAAGTGGTACCCGCCTGACCTGCAGCAACGGGAGTCGGAGCGGTCAGACGCGTTGATATCGCTTGTAGCCTTCCAGTTCAAAGTCATGCAGGGTCCGTTCCAGTTGCTCTTTGACTTCCTGCAGCCGAACTCCGTCTTCAATTTTGCGTTCATTTTCATCAATGACGTAAAATACGTCTACAACCTGATCCAGGTGCGTGGAAATTTTTGCCATCACAACAGAGAGGCCCATCCGGCTGATGGCACGCGAGACAATATACAGGAGGCCGGTCCGGTCATGGGCGATGACATCAATAATCGTGCAGCGCCGCGAGGACTGATTGTCGATTTCTACCCGGCCCAGATCGAACTCACCACTCAGGCCGGCTGACTCCTGAAACCGCCGATTGTTTAAAAACATGGTTTTGGCGTCGCTTTCGCCAATAACCGCTTTGCGGATTTCCGTTTCGATTGTCTGTACACGAGTGCGAGGGACTTCACTGGCATAGTCGTGATCAATCACCCGGAAACTGTCGACCACGCCGCCAGAAGCACTGGTCGTAATCTGTGCAGAAATAATTTCCATCCTCCGCGAAGTAAACACGCTGACCATGCGATGAAAACAGGACTGTGAATACATCGCCGGAGCGATCACGTGATAGTTCACAGTGCCGGTATCCGGTTCAAATTCCCCTTCGACAACGATCTGGTCAGAGGGGAGGTTCCGCAGAATCTCAATGTCTGCTGCGATGCGTTCCGGAGGCGTGACCAGCAGATAGTGCGGCGAGAAGGAATTGAACAGTTCTGTGAACCAGCTTTCCTCCTGTTCCTCTTCCACTTCGAGCAGTTGGGGCAGATCCAGGTAACTGCGGACCTGTTGTTTGACGCGGGAGAGTCGCTGTTCTCGATTGTAACGGGAATGTTTTCCTCCCAGCAGGAGCATGGTACGTTCGTAAAGATCTCCCAGCAGTTCGGATTTCCAGTCGGTAAATACGCCTGGCCCCACGGCTGTGATGTCTGCGGCCGTCAGCACATAAAGCATACGCAACTTTTCCGGACTGCCGACCTTCTGACTGAAGGCAAACAGGATATCCGGATCAGAGATATCACGCCGAAACGCCAGGTGGGCCATATTTAAATGTTCAAAAACCAGAAAAACCAGTAGTTTCTGCTCATCTTCTTTCAGGCCCAGTCGGACAGAGGTCTCCGCGGCGATCATGGCGCCCATTTTGCTATGGTCTTCGCCATAACCTTTTCCGATGTCATGCAGCAGGATGGCCAGATTGAGGATATCCTTTTTCTCAATATGACGATATGAACTGCCAAGGCTTGTGTCGTCAGTGAAAAATGTTTCAGCAGCTTCGATCGCGCGAAACGTATGTTCGTCTACCGTATAACTATGGTATTGATTGAACTGCAGCAGACAGTAAGCGTGTTTCATATAGGGGATCAGCAGATTCAGGATCCCTGTCTCAGACATGGTTCTCAGGGTGGAACCCAGGTTCGTGCTGCGATCCATAATCGCTCGAAACAGATCAATGGCTCGATTGGATACGGTCGGAGATAACGTGAGTGCGGATTCCCGGATGGCATCGAGCAGATCGGGGGCAATCGAGATCCCATACAGGGAAGCGGTGTCAAACAACTTGAGGATCTCTTCCAGACTGTTGCAGACTTGAGAGCGATACTTGGGAATGACATCCAGATGATCGGGTGCGATTTTAAGAATTGAATCCGAGCGGTGTGTCATCAGGAAATCATAGATGCGCGAGAGCAGAGGTTGAGGGCGATGTGTTTTGATGAACCGTTCGGTGATTTCAGCAACTGCTTTACTGTGCCTGAAATATTCCTGCATCAGCAGTTCGACGGGACGTTGACCGTTAGTGCCTTCAATCCGGCGTTGTTCGGCCATCCAGAGCTGTGTGTCTTTGGTAAACAGATCCTGCTGGCGACCTGCTTCGTAATGCAGCTGAATCCGAACTTTCAGCAGATAGTCGCGGG
>NZ_CAXAVM010000051.1:0-37330 GCF_963972345.1 uncultured Gimesia sp.
GTAAACTGGGCACGCGCGCGACTCAGAATAGCGCTTATCGCCAGCGGCGCGAGCGGGTCAAGAGTAATTTATTCAGTAGATGTGTAAAGGATGCTTATGTGGTCACTACCCCTTTTTTGAGAATCAGGTTGGCATACAGGGCGGATTCGCTGGTGGCGATGATGGCATAGGCGTTTCTGGCGCGTTCATAAAATTCAAAACGTTCGATTTTTTCCAGTTCCGGCTTGCGGGGGGCATGCTGTTGAATAAGATTCGCATAGGTTTGCCAGATGGGAGGCGTGGGAGTCTGGTCGTCGACCGGTTGCATTACGCCGGCTGGTTGATCCACAAAGGTGTCGAGGGGGAAGAACTGCAGAAGTGCCTCCAGGATTTCCGGCACATTATGTCCGTCGAGACGCACGAGTCGCTGGGCATGGGAGTCGGCGGGGAAATTACCGTCGGCGAGGACAATGTCATCGCCGTGGCCCATTTTCAAGAGCACATACATCAGATCAGGCGAGAGGAGGGGAGGGATGTTTTTCAGCATGCGATTTCTCGAAAAGGGTTGAGAGGAGTTGAGAATTTTCATCTGGATTCTGATTTTGACGTATCAAAAAACAGAATGAAACCGGCAGCAGACATGGATTTTCATTATGCAGAAATTTTAGGTCGCTGGCGCGGATGGCTTGCTGGATATGCTGTTATGAACCCGCTATGATGGCCTGAGTTCAAGCTGTGGGCTCGACAAAGTTTTTGAACGCCGCTTTTTCTAATCGGTAGCAAATTTTCAGGAGAAAGTCTGAAAAATCAATGAAAATTCACGAATATCAGGCCAAACAGTTGTTTCGCGAAGCCGGAATTCCCGTACCTGAGGGAATTATAGCGAAAACCGTTGACGAAGCGGTGGCCGCCTTTGAGAAACTGGATCGCCCCTTAGTGGTTGTGAAGTCACAGATTCACGCCGGCGGCCGCGGAAAAGGTCGTTTCAAAGAATATCCCGACCAGGCAGGTGTCGTATTGGCGCGATCTGCTGAAGAGGTCCGTGAAAATGCAGAGCGGATGCTGGGTTCAACGCTGGTGACGATCCAGACGGGAGAAGAAGGCAAGCAGGTTAACACGCTGTTCATCGAGCAGGGACTGGATATTGCCAAAGAGCTGTATCTGGGCTGCGTGGTTGACCGTGAAGCAGGAGGTCCGGTTTTGATTCTTTCGACTGAAGGAGGGATGGAAATCGAAGTGGTGGCAGAAGAGAGCCCGGAAAAAATTCTGAGCGAGCCCTTTTCCATTCACACCGGTCTGCTCGGTTTCCAGGCCCGCAAACTGGCTTTCAAACTGGGAATGGAAGGCAAAACGGTTCGTCATGCTGAGAAATTCCTGTGTCAGATGAGTCGCTTTTTCATTGATAACGACTGCAGCATGACCGAAATCAACCCGCTGATAATTACCGGCGAGGGAGAACTGGTGGCGCTGGATGCCAAGGTTTCGTTTGACGAGAACGCGATGTTCCGTCACAAGCCTCTGGAAGAACTGAGAGACCTGACGGAAGAAGAGTCTGCTGAAGTCGACGCGGGTAACGCGGGTTTAAGTTACGTCAAGCTGGATGGAAATATTGGTTGTCTCGTGAACGGAGCCGGCCTGGCGATGAGCACGATGGACCTGATCAAGCATCATGGCGGCGAACCAGCCAACTTCCTGGATGTAGGTGGCGGAGCGAACGTCGATCAGGTCACCGAGGCGTTTCGGATCATCCTGGCGGATGAGAATGTGAAAGCGGTTCTGGTGAATATCTTTGGCGGGATCATGAAGTGCGACACGATTGTGACGGCACTGATGGAAGCTTACGAAAAAGTTGGTTTCACAGTGCCTCTGGTGGTTCGTCTGGAAGGGACCAATGTGGAGAAAGCGCGCGAGATGCTGGCCGATAGCGGTCGCGATATTATCTCTGCGACAGACCTGACCGATGCCGCCCAGAAAGTGGTTGCCACTCTGAGTTCGTAGGACCGACTGCGGCCTGTTGACCGATCAACGGGCCGCGATCATTTGACGTGGTTGTTTTGTAAAAAGCGATCTTTGCCTTCATTCAAACACATATTTCCCGCAAGGGTGACAGATTATGAGTATTTTAGTTACTGAAAAGACGCGCGTCATTTGCCAGGGGATCACTGGTAAGTCGGGGCTGTTTCACAGCCAGCAGTGCCGCGAATATGGAACTCCCCTGCTGGGCGGAGTGACTCCCGGAAAAGGGGGAACCGAGGTCGATGGTTTTCCTGTTTTCAATACGGTGGAAGAAGCTGTTGAGAAAACCGGTGCCAACACCAGCCTGATCTTCGTGCCGCCCCCGTTCTGTGGCGAAGCGATCATGGAAGCCGCGGATGCCGGCATAGAACTGATCATCGCGATCACCGAAGGCGTACCCGTGTTCGACATGGTGCGAGTGATGGATTATCTGAAAGGTAAAAACAGCCGCCTGATCGGCCCGAACTGTCCTGGTGTGATTACACCGGGGATTGCCAAGATCGGGATCATGCCTGGTTATATTCATACGCCAGGTACCGTGGGGCTGATCAGCAAGAGTGGAACTCTGACTTATGAAGCAGCCTGGCAGCTGGGTAATATCGGTCTGGGACAGAGCACGGCAGTGGGCATTGGTGGTGACCCGATTATCGGAACGACCTTTATCGATCTGCTGGAGCTGTTCGAAAACGATCCGGCTACGGAATCGATCATGCTGATTGGTGAAATTGGTGGAACGGCGGAAATCGAAGCAGCCGAATACATCAAGGAACATGTCACCAAGCCAGTAGCTGGTTTCATTGCCGGCAAGACTGCCCCTCCCGGAAAACGGATGGGTCACGCTGGCGCGATCATCAGTGGTGGAAGCGGAACCGCGGATGAAAAGATTGCTGCTCTGGAAGCAGCCGGCGTTGTCGTGGCGGAAAGTCCCGCTGACATGGGTACGGCGATGAAGCGAGCGATTGAAGCAGCAAAATAAGCTGCTTTCAGCTGAGAGTCAAAACAGAAAAAGGCCATCCTTAAATTCAGGATGGCCTTTTTTATGGCTTCAAATATGTGGAGCGTCGAGATTATTTCTCGTCGTCTGCACAGACCCAGTCACCCAGGGCAGTGCCGTATTCGATGAGTTCTTCAGACTTGAAGTAGATTTTGATTTCGCGGGTTGCAGCATCGGGGCCGTCGCTGCCATGCACCAGGTTCATCTGGCGACTGATACCGTAATCGCCGCGGATGGTTCCCGGGGCGGACTCACGACCATTGGTGGAACCCATCATGGAGCGGACAACGGAGATTGCTTCGGGGCCTTCGGCGACAATCGCGACGACGGGGCCGGCGGTGATGAATTCTTCCAACAGCGGGTAGAATGGTTTTTCCACATGCTCTGCGTAATGCTCTGCTGCTAATTCTTTGGTGACCTGCAGCAGTTTGAGGCCGACGATTTTCAGACCCTTATTTTCGAAGCGGGTCAGAATTGTTCCTGCCAGGCGACGCTGAATTGCATCGGGTTTAATCAGAATCAGAGTTCGTTCGAGAGCCATGTGGGTTTCTTTCTATCTTGTCAGTTGTCTGTAAAAAGGAGCGGGATCAGATTATGTTCCTGCCTGTCTGTGTATTTGTGGATTGATGTTGTCTCAAAATTTGTATCTGCAGGGGCTGGTGAGTCTCGATTGAACGGATCTTCTACGCCTGATGGAAGTGAATTGAAATGAAATTCAGCAATCATTTCAACCCTGATTCCGATGAATCATACGAGGGATCAGGAAGAAACACGTTCCTGACTGATGCTTTCAAAAAACTGCTGGAACAGATAATGGCTGTCGTGCGGGCCAGCAGAGGCTTCGGGGTGATATTGCACGCTGAAAGCCGGGTGTGTTTTGTGGCGTAACCCGGCGACGGTGTTGTCATTCATATTGATATGAGTGATTTCCACATCATCGGGTTTTGATTCCGGATCGATGGCAAAGCCGTGGTTCTGCGAAGTGATTTCGACCTGACCGGTGGCGTAATTGATTACCGGCTGGTTGGCACCACGGTGACCGAATTTCAGCTTGAAGGTTTTGCATCCACAGGCCAGACCCAGCAGTTGATGACCGAGGCAGATGCCGAAGATCGGGACCTGGCCGAGCAGTTCGCGGATGGTATCGATGGCATAAGTCAGCGGTTCCGGATCTCCCGGGCCATTCGAAAGAAAGACGCCATCGGGATTGAGTTCCATGACTTCCGCTGCGGTGCAGTTGCCGGGAAGCACGGTGACTTTACATCCCAGTTGTTTCAGGTGACGGGGAATATTCCACTTCATGCCATAATCGATGGCGATGATGTGGTAAGCACACTCGGCAGCCAGATCCTCTTCGGAAAGCGTCGCGATATTTTTACCCGAGAAGGAATGTGTGGAACTGCTGTGGGCCAGGGGATGCAGTGCTTCATTCCATTCGGATGCTGCTTTGGGAATGACTTTGCTGACCAGGTCCTGTCCGACGAGTTGCGGGCTGCTTTGAGCTTTGCTGACGAGAGATTCATCGTCGAGATCTGTTGTGGAAAGCACACCGGTCATGGCTCCGCTGGTACGGATTCTTCGAACCAGGGCGCGGGTATCGATGCCCTGCAGTCCGATGACGCCGGCAGCTTTGAGATATTCATCCAGGGTCTGAGTTGAACGGTAATTGCTGGGGATTTCGCAGAGTTCACGAACGATGAAACCCTGTAAGGCGATGCCCCCGGATTCTACATCTTCCGGGACGATCCCGTAATTACCGATCTGCGGATAGGTCATGGTGACGATCTGGCCGCAATAGGAGGGGTCTGTCAGGATTTCCTGGTAGCCGGTCATGCTCGTGTTGAACACAACTTCACCGTGGACTTCGCCGTCCGCTCCAAAGGCCGTCCCTGTGAATACACTACCATCGGCAAGGGCTAATTTCGCTGTTTTCTGCATTGTTTTTACTGATCTCGAGACCTGGAAGAAATCTGGTTAAATCTGTTATGTTCTATCAAAGATAGGCGCAAATAAAAAGAGACCGACTGTATCAGGTCGGCCTCTTCGGTGGATTTTTCAGAATTGCGGCTGTCCAGCCCGTGTCCAGGTTTACGACAGCGTCTCTCAGGCCATCAGGCCGAGTATTAGTGTTCGAGAGATGCTAAGGTAAAATGTGACTCGTTCTGGAAATCAGCTTACATTTTGTGTCAGTGTGAAATGGTCGATCCGAATGATATTTTCATCGGGATCATTAAAGCTGTTGAATAGTTCTCCCATAATGGAATGGAAGTGTTCACGGCAGATGGAATAGAAATTGTGCTTGCCATCTCGTCGTGCTTCGATCAGTCCAGCATCTCGCAGCAGTGCAAGATGATGGCTGACAGCAGGTTGACTCTGATTGAGCCGTTCGCATAATGCAGTTACGAATAATTCTTCTTCCTGAGCCAGGTAAAGCATAATTCGCAGTCGTGTCTCGTCAGACAGCAACTTAAAGACCTTGACCAGATTCTTCTCAAGATGATCTGGAAGAGTGGGGAATCGCTGTGTCGTTCCTTCTTGGGGCGGATCCACAAGGTTTGTGGCCATATTACTAGTTTCCTTTTTTAAATTCATGCAAAAAAGCTCATTTTCAACCGTCGTTCTTTTCAACGACCGGCCTGTGGGGCATAATCTGTTCGTTCCGCTCACAAGTCAAGTGGGGGGAATGAATCTCAAAAAAACAAGCAGCCAACCGCTGGCCATACCAACTATACAACATTGTGGCCCTAAATCGCCTGTAATACATGGCGCGCAGATCTAAGCTGAATTACTTACTCAACTACTTGTATTATTTGCCAGACAGGCGAAAGATGTGATATGAGGAAGTCGCTTCGCGGTCCTGTCGACTGCGAAGAACGCTCCCTTAATTCGATGGCAATTATGGTAGTGCTCTCCCCGATCGTCAACTAGTATTTATCCAGTTTATCTAATTATTCGCGAAAAAGCATGCGATTCGTCTGCTTAAGTGTTTTTTAAATATGGAGTTATGTCGTGTCTGTATCTTCGTTCTGTAATCTCACGGGCAAGAAAGCTCTGGTCACCGGTTCTTCAAGTGGGATTGGAAAAGCAATCGCAATCGAGCTGGCAGAAGCAGGTGCGGATGTGCTGATTCATTATCGGAAATCAGCAGAGGCGGCTGAAGCGGTTGCCAGCGAGATACAGAAACTGGGTCGACATTCGGAAACATTATCTGCTGATCTGGCCTGTCTGGAAAGCTATGAATCTTTTATTGAGCAGGCTTTTCAGATCTGGGGCCAGCTGGACATTTGGGTAAACAATGCAGGCGTCGATTTATTGACCGGCAGTGAAGCGAAGCTCGACTATGATCAGAAACTGGAAAAGCTGCTCGACGTGGATGTTCGGGGAACCGTTTTATTATCTCGAGAAGCCGGTCAGCGCATGCAGCAGCAGGGGAGCGGGTGCATTCTGAATATTGGCTGGGATCAGTCAGACCGGGGCATGGAAGGCGCCAGTGGTGAATTATTTTCCACCAGCAAGAATGCCATCATGGGCTTCAGTCGATCTCTGGCAGTATCGCTGGCCCCCCAGGTGCGAGTGAACTGTATTGCACCCGGCTGGATTCTCACAGCCTGGGGTGAAGCCGCCAGCGAAGTCTGGCAGGAACGTGTCAAACGAGAAACCCCCATGCAGTGTTGGGGAACGCCGGAAGATATCGCGAAAATGGCCCGCTATTTGTGTAGTGATGAAGCGGCTTATATCACCGGCCAGGTGATCAACGTCAACGGGGGGGCCGTGCGTTAGATCGCATTTCAATCTGACGAACGATGCGATCCTGCTTCCGGCAGCAGAGAGGCAATCAGGTTTCGGAATTCCTGTATTGTCATCAGGTCTGCCAGGTCGTTGGGGCATTCCTTGAGGTGGTGATATAAACTCAAGGGGTGCTCAAGGCCGTTTCCATCGCTGGTTACTGTTTCGGCTCGATATAACCCAGCGAAGTCAGAAACTGATCCAGCTTTTTAATTGTGGAGTGGTAGTTGTCTTCGCTGTTTTTGCGGAGATTAAAGAAGCCATGACCTTCCCCCTCGTAAGCGACCAGCTCACAGCGATTGTCATTTTGTTTCATTTTTTCTGTGAAGCGTTCGACATTTTCGAACAGCACGGTTTTGTCAGCCGTTCCATGAAAAATGATGGTAGGCGGCGTCCCTTTATTAATAAAATGGATCGGCGAAATTTCCCTGCAGCGTTTTCCCAGCTGCGAGGGGCCGCCTTTCCAGCCTGTTTCCGTAGTATCGACGACCGGATTGAAAAGGACCATCGCATTGGGGACAGAAGAGATCTTTTTGTTTTCAGCAGGCTCTTCAAATCCGATGACGGTGCCCGTGCAGGCGGCGACATGTCCACCGGCGGAACCGCCTCCGGCTGCAATTCGTTGAGGATCCACTCCCAGCTCGCTGGCATGTTCACGAATCCAGCGGACCGCGGATTTCCCATCAGCCACACATTCAAAAGGCGTGGTATCGTGTTTGGATTTAATGCGATATTCAGCAGTGCAGGCGACCATGCCTTTCGAAGCCAGGTGTTTGCAGTGTGGTTCAAACTGGCCGGGATTACCATTCTTCCAGCCGCCACCAAAAAAGAAAACGATGGCAGGACGGGTGTCGCTGGCTTTCCAGTCGGCGGGTTTGTAGATATTCAGATGCAGATCACCCTGGTCCGTTTTTTTATAAACTTTGTATTCCGCGCCCGGCAAGGGTTTCCAGGCGTTCTTTTTTGCTGATGGTTTTTTATCCGCGGCGGATAATGATGTCAGGGGTGACAGACTGGAAACAGTTGCCAGAAGAATCAGGATGAATGCTTTTGGAATGAGGAAGTTCATGGCGCGACGCTTCTTTCATGAAAAACAGAAACCGTATACTTGAGTTGGAATTATGTCTGACTCTATAGTAAAAGAAATGCTGATGAATTTGTCTCTTCTTTTTGTGTGGGAATCCTGAAAAATGAAAATTAAATGGTTGTTGAATCTGACGCTGTGTCTGGGAATGTCTGCTGTATTATCGCCAATGCTGGCTGCTGACAAAACAGTTGAACTGCCGGAGAAAGAAAAGTTTCATATCTATCTGCTGATCGGGCAGTCCAATATGGCGGGGCGGGGAAAAGTCGACCCTGCCACAAACAAAGCGCATCCCCGGGTGTTGAAACTCGACAAAGCCGGGAACTGGGTGCCTGCGACCGACCCGTTGCATTTCGATAAACCGAAAATCGCAGGAGTGGGACCGGGCTCCGGTTTTGGGCCCGTGATCGCAGAGGCATCTCCTGAAGTGACCATTGGATTGATTCCCGCTGCGGTCGGAGGAACCCCGCTCAGTCGCTGGGTCAAGGGGGGCGATCTTTATGAGCGTGCGGTCAAGCTGGCAAAAGAGAACCAGAAAAAAGGTGTAATCAAAGGCGCCATCTGGCATCAGGGAGAAGGCGATTCTTCAAAACCAGAACTGTATAACAGCTATCAGAAACGATTGGCCGGGATGATCGCGGATCTGCGAACTGATCTGGGAGAGCCTGAAATGCCTTTCGTGATGGGAGAGCTGGGAGAATTCTTCACGCGCGAGGGGGCACCGACCGTCAATCAGGCATTACATGGGATCACAAAAGAAGTCCCTGCGACGGCTGTGGCTTCATCGAAAGGATTACCTGCGAAAAGTGACCAGGTGCATTTCAATGCAGACTCTGAACGGGAGTTTGGAAAACGTTATGCTGCGCAGATGCTGAAGTTACAAAAACAAGCATCAGAGAAATAGATGTTTATAAATTGTTCTCAGGTGACCCTGAATGGAATTCGGGGTCACCTGAATATTGCAGGCGTGCATGAGCATGGGATGGTACCGGATGCAATCCGGTACGAGCGCAGCGAGCAGGAGGTCCCAGCTACAGCGATTGGTACAAGGCAATGCCGCCCGCCTCTTCAGTTCAGAAAATGAGGATCGTTCTCTCACCAGGCATTACCAACACTGCCACCTCCTGTTGTCTCCGACAACCCCGGATTGCATCCGAGGTCACCCGAAATTTATTGATCATCCTGATTAAGAATCAGGCCAGGATTTCCTGAACGGGGCTGTGATCTTCTACGCCCGTCAGTCTCTGGTCGAGTCCCTGGAATTTATAGGTGAGTTTTTTGTGATCGATGCCCAGGCACTTGAGAATCGTGGCGTTGAACTCATGAATGTGAACGGGGTTTTCGGTGATGTTGTAGCTGAAATCATCGGTTGTGCCATGCACGATTCCTTTTTTGATTCCGCCGCCCGCCATCCAGATACTGAAGCAGCGCGGATGATGATCGCGCCCGTAATTTTCGCGTGTCAGTTTTCCCTGGCAGTAAACAGTGCGCCCGAATTCACCGCCCCAGACAACGAGTGTATCATCGAGCATGCCCCGCTGTTTCAGATCTTTGACCAGAGCGGCAGCGGGCTGGTCAATGTCTTTGCACTGCTTAGGCAGGTCACCGGCGATGTTGGCGTGCTGGTCCCAGCCTCGGTGGAAGATCTGAGAGAAACGGACCCCTCGTTCCGCCATGCGGCGTGCGAGCAGGCAGTGATAGGCGAACGTTCCCGGCTTGTGAACTTCAGGGCCGTACATGTCGAGGGTGGCTTTGGTCTCTTTGGAGATGTCGGTCAGTTCCGGTACCGAGGTCTGCATGCGGAAGGCCATTTCATACTGCGAAATCCGGGTCTGAATTTCCGGATCGCCGATCTGGTCGAATTCGTTCTGATTCATCTCTGCCAGAGTATCGAGCATCCGCCTGCGCAGCTTGGAAGGGACACCTGGAGGGTTGGAGAGAAACAGCACGGGATCACCTTTGGATCTTAATGAGACCCCGGCATATTTACTGGCGAGGAAGCCGCTGCCCCAGAGTCGATTGTAAAGTGCCTGTGCCTGTTGACGTCCGGACCAGGTGGAAGTCAGTACGACGAAGGAAGGCAGGTTTTCATTCATGGAACCCAGGCCATAGCTCAACCAGGAACCCAGGCTGGCGCGACCGGGCAACTGATTGCCGGTGCAGATGTAGGTGATGGCGGGATCATGATTGATGGCTTCCGTCCAGAGTGAACGGACGATGGAAATATCTTTCACGATACCTGCGGTATGCGGCAGCAGTTCGCTGACCCAGGCACCATCGCCGCCGTTATCGTATTTCTGAAACTTGAATTTGGAGGGAGCAAGCGGAAATCGGGACTGCCCTGACGTCATGGTCGTCAGTCGCTGACCTTTACGGACTTCTTCCGGCAGATCTTTATCGAAGAGTTCATCCAGTTTGGGTTTGTAGTCGAGTGTATCAAGCTGGGAGGGAGAGCCCGCCATGAACAGGTAGATCGCCTGTTTGGCTTTGGGAGCAAAATGGGGAACCCCCGGCAGTCCGCCGGTTGCTTTCATTTCCGGAGTCGCTGCCTGCAGGGGCAGCCGTCCCGATTCCAGCGAAGCGAGGGCAGCAGTACCCAGGCCTAAACCGCCGGTTTTGAAAAAGTGACGGCGTGTAATTTGTGAGAGTCGTTCCTGAATGGGATTCATGACTTTACCTTTAGTTCTGTTTCGTTCTCAACCGGATTATGTAATTGTCAGATACTCAACTCAGATTTCGTTTTGAAACCTCAGTTCTTCGTGAGTACTTCATCCAGGTTCAGGATGAGGTTGGCGATCATGGTCCAGGCTGCCAGTTCCTGGGGATTCAGTTTGGGATCCGGTTTGGATTCTCCAACGGCAATCAGTTTACTGGCGGCTTCGGGATCACCCTGGTAATGGGCTTGCATATCCTGGAAGGTATTCTGCATCAGTGTCAGGTCTTCGGCTGATACGGGTTTGCCGGTAGCCAGCAGGTAGGCAAACTTAATCCGTTCGTCGGGTGTCTTACCCCCTTCTTTGATCATTCGCTCACCCAGCGCGCGGGCCGCTTCCACGTATTGAGGATCATTCAATAACAGGAGTGCCTGCAGGGGAGTATTAGTTCGCTCCCGACGCATGGTACAGGCTTCACGGCTGGGCGCATCGAATGTCGACATTTCGGGCGGAGGCGAAGTTCGTTTCCAGAATGTGTAGAGCCCGCGACGGAAGACTTTTTCCGGGCCGGTATCCTGCTTGAAGCGGACCGTGTTCGATCCGGAGTAACCGACGGCAAACCAGAGTCCGTCTGGCTGCGGTGGTTTGACGCTGGGGCCACCGACTTTGGGAACCAGTAATCCACTGACAGCCAATGCCTGATCGCGGAGCGTTTCCGCATCCAGGCGGAAGCGAGGGCCGCGCGCCAGCAGGCGGTTCTTCGGATCTATTTTATTAAGCTCGGGCGTTACATTTGAACTTTGTTGATACGTGGCTGACATGACCAGTTGCTTCATGAAGCGTTTGACATCCCACTGGTGTTCCTGGAAATCGACTGCCAGCCAGTCGAGCAGTTCCGGATGACTGGGCGGTGCGCCCTGGTTGCCGAAATCTTCGCTGGTTTCAACGATCCCGGTTCCAAACAGTTGTTGCCAGAAGCGGTTCACAGCGACACGTGATGTCAGCGGATGACTGGGAGCGACCAGCCATCTGGCAAGCCCCAGTCGATTCACAGGCCATTCGGCTGCCATCGCGGGGAACTGAGATGGCGTTTTTCTATCGACCTTGTCGCCCTTCTGGTCGTATTGACCTCGTTTCAGATCATAGGCCTCTTTGATATTATTTCGTTCGCGGAAAACGAGTGTCGTGGGCAGGGATTGAATCAGCTTCTCCTCCTGTGCTTTCACCTGGACTTTTTTCGCCAGGAGTTTACGGTATTCGGAGTCGAACTGGTTCAGATAATACTGTCTGAGTAGTTCCGTCTGTTGTGGAGTGCGTTTGTCGGCGGCCAGTTTCAGGAGGGGATCGACCTGATTGTCGAAGTACACCTGATTGACTTCGGTTTCTGTCAACTCATGATCATAGATACGAAATTCATCGATTACACCATTGGTAAGGTGGGTATTCGTTGCCGAGTGTCCGAGTGTCAGAGTGGCAGAATTCAAGGGGGTTGTATTCTTGAACGAGTCAGAGGAGATCGTCAGCTCTGACTGTTTGCCATCGACGTAGATGGCAACGCCATGCGCTTTCGCGGAACCATCGTACGTCACACAAACATGATGCCACTGGTTAGCTGTGATTTCATTATTGGCTGTCTTGACTTCGACGGCATAGCCGGGCCAGCGGTCGATTAATCTGACGCCGAGGTTCTGGTTGGTGATCTGCAGGTCATATCCGCGTTCACGTGAATTCGGATTGACGCTGGAGACAATCGGCCCTGAAGTTTTCCCGTTCGTTTTAACCCAGATGGCAAAGCTGAAGGGCGTGCCTTTCGCAAACTGTCCGGTTTTTCCCAGATCCAGGTAGCTGCCGGGCGCGAACTGGAACCCGTTATCAAATTTACCAGCGACCCATTTGGGGGCTCCTTTGACGGGGGCTTTGTTCTTTTCGTTTTTCAGATCAGCGGCGGTGGCTTCTGTTTTTTCATTGAGCGGATACACCGCCAGTAATCCCCCCGGTTGCGGAATGGAGAGATCCGGGTTGCTGCCGGTTTTCAGAATCTGCTGTTTCCACTGCAGCCAGGACTGGAACGCCGGTTCGTTGGTTTTCGTCCTGTTTTCTCCCTGCTGTTCGATGGCAGCGATCTGGGTTTTAAATGCTTCCAGCTGTCTGGATTGTGCTGCATCGGGAACCCTGACAGAGGGAGGAGAATCTTTGATATTCCCATCCATGGCCGGGCCGTCCAGGTTATTGAAGAAGGCGAACATCTGGTAGAACTCAGTCTTCGTGAAGGGATCAAATTTATGATCGTGGCAGACGGCGCATCCGAGTGTCAGCCCCATAAAGGCCTGTCCGGTCGTTTCGACGCGGTCGATGACATTCCGTACGTAAACCTCTTCAGCGATCGAGCCGCCTTCGTTGGTCGTCACGTGGCAGCGATTGAAGCCGGTAGCAATCTGCTGCTCCAGGGTGGGGTTGGGCAGCAGATCGCCAGCCAGCTGTTCAATGATAAACTGATCGTAGTGCATATTGGTGTTGAAGGCATTGATGACCCAGTCGCGGTAAGGCCACATTTCCCGGTAATTATCCAGGTGTAATCCATGTGTATCGCCGTAACGGGCAATATCCAGCCAGTAGCGGGACATGTGCTCGCCGTAATGAGGAGATTTCAGCAGGCGATCGACGACCGTTTCGTAGGCTTGGGGTGATTTGTCATTCACAAAAGCTTCGACTTCAGCGGGAGTGGGGGGCAGCCCGGTCAGATCGAGTGTGACCCGTCTGATCAGATCACGACGATCTGCTTGCGGCGAGGCCTGCAGGCCTTCCTGTTCCAGTCGGGCCAGTATGAACTGGTCGATGGGATTTTTTACCCGGTCCGTCTGTTTGACCGCGGGAGGCGCAGGTTTGACGGGAGTCACGAAAGACCAGTGATCCTGCCATTCCGCTCCCTGTTCAATCCAGCGTGTGAGCAGTGTGATTTCTTCCTCTGTCAGTTTTTTGCCACTCTCGGCGGGTGGCATCTGAAGGTCTTCATCAGCGGTAGTAATGCGGGAGATCAACTCACTCTCTTTGACTTTGCCGGGGACGATTGCTTTATGTCCGCCCAGATCGGCGAAGGCACCTTCTTCTGTATCAAACCTCAGGTCGGCAGCCCGTTTTTTGACATCCGGTCCATGACACTGAAAACAGTTTTCAGACAGGATCGAACGAATTTTGATGGGAGAGACTTTTTCCGAATTCTGCGCGCGGGCGACTGGCAGTGAGCAGCAGAATACAGTCAGAAACAGAGCAGGGACGAGGCGCTTGCTCAAACACAGAAGAAGCATGACGTTCACCTTCTGGATGAAAATTTTCAAGTCAATCTTCGGCAGCCTGGAAGAGTGGCGCCTGCGATTTACTTGTCAATGAATCTCTGGTGATACCTGTCCGACCGACAATCCATATCAGTTTGCAACGGTGGTAGCTGAGCCACGCGGTTCAGCAGGTGGGATGGCACTTGTTTCAGAAACAGGGGAGCAAAGCTGTCGTTTCTGAATTCAGGTTCATTCCGTTATTCTAATCACAGCGAAAACCCTTTGCAAGACGTCGATTGAGTGATTTTGACGTATCTCCCTGTGTAAGCGTTAGTTCGGTCAGATTTGAATTCAACGGTTGAATGAATGACAGGCAATCACAGCAGCTGGAATTCGGGTCTGTCATTCAGCAACGGCTTGCGTTCTGTGAATGATACGCGTAACAGAAGTGGTTTGTTGGCTTGAACTTTCTTATTGACTCCTGAAAACGTTAATCGAGGGAGCTTTAAGGAGAAATGAATTTGCAGATCTCTATTTTATCGCGTATTTTCAAGAACAGAGAACCTGTCCGGTTTGGGGGTGTCCACTGAGAACGAATAATATTAATGTGAAAACGAGTTTTATTTTGAGTCGGTGACTCATTAAAAACAGAGAGGGGCAATGTCTCGTGTCCCGTATTGAGGGTGGAGGAAAGAGAAATGAATTCTCGACAGTTACTGAAAATAGGAGTGCCTGAATATTGCCTGAAAACTGCAATGACGGCGATTCAGATGAAAGTCGCCGAGGAAAAAGCGAACGGCAAAGTGCGCGGCAAAGAACTGAAAGAACTCGTTCAGAAGGTGGTGGAACATCCTGAAGAGTATCTGGAAGATCCCGCATTTCGTCAGCTGGCACTGGAACTCGTAGACGATAACAGCGCAGAAACGATTGAACCGATTACTTACCAGATCTGGGGTAAAGACGGCATCGATGAAGGTGCGTTCTCGCAGATGGATCTGGCATGTCACGTTCCTTCTGCATGGGGGGCTGCGTTGATGCCGGATGCGCATATCGGGTATGGATTGCCCATCGGTGGAGTACTGGCCCTGGAAGATGCAGTGATTCCTTACGCCGTCGGTGTGGACATCGCCTGCCGTATGAAATTGTCGGTGCTGGATATTTCTGTGGATCAACTGAATCAGAAACATCATCAGTTTGTGGATGCTCTGAATCGCGGCACCGTGTTTGGTGTGGGACAGGCGCATGAAAAACGTCAGCGGCATGCCGTGATGGATGAGGACTGGTCTGTGTCCAAAATCACGCGCCAGAACAAAGACAAAGCGTGGAAGCAACTGGGGTCTTCGGGTTCGGGAAATCATTTTGTGGAATTTGGTGTGTTGACCATTGCGCACGATGATCAGGAACTCGGGCTGGATGCCGGTGAGTATGTGGCACTGTTGAGCCATAGCGGAAGCCGGGGAACCGGTGCGTCGGTTTGCAGTACTTATTCAGGAATTGCCCAGGCGCGTCTGCGGAAACGACATCACCACCTGGGGCGACTGGCATGGCTGGAGATGGATTCCGAAGCAGGTCAGGAATACTGGGCGGCGATGAATCTGATGGGTGAGTATGCGGCAGCGAATCATGCGGTGATTCATCAGAACGTGTCAGAAATTCTGGGCAGTAAAGTGATTTCCGGCGTGGAAAACCATCACAACTTTGCCTGGAAGGAAAAGCATGATGGAAAAGAGGTTTACGTGCATCGTAAGGGGGCCACTCCGGCGGCAGCAGGTGAACTGGGTGTGATCCCCGGTTCCATGGCTGATCCGGCATTCGTGGTACGCGGAAAAGGAAATCCGGCATCTTTGAATTCTGCTTCGCATGGAGCAGGTCGTTGCATGTCGCGAAATAAAGCAAAAGATAAGTATCGCTGGAATGCAGTGAAAAATGATCTGGCAAAACGCGGAATCACCGTGATTTCAGCGGGCGCTGATGAAGTGCCCGGCGTGTACAAAAACATTAATGAAGTCATGGCGGAGCAGCAGGACCTGGTTGAGATCGTCGCACGCTTTAATCCGAAAGTGGTGAAGATGTGCGGTGATGGAAGCCGGGCTGAAGACTGACTTGTGAGTGTGAGAATCAACAGGCAGGTTGGAAAACGTTTCTGACCTGCCTGTTTTTTATTCAGAGAAATAATATCTGTACCACTACCTGACGAGGTTTGCTGGAGCTGAGCTTGTGAGCTTTCACTATCAGTTTACTGCTCGCTGCGCTCGTACCGAATTACAATCACTACCATCCCCGAGGAAAACGGAATCACTTTTTCAAACGATGGGGGGGCACCGCTTTGACTTTGCCGGCGCTCAATTTGAAATCGGGGATGATATCGGAGATAGTCTGCGGATTCAGACTGAAGACGGTGAAACCGCCTGCGTTCAGTTTTCGCGTCATATCTACCTGGCCGAGAATGCGGTCACTGCTGAGTGTCGTTCTGGAAGAGATCGCGCCAATGCCTGGATAAACGGGAATAGTGCCGGCAAGGTGTTTCTGCTGATCTTCGATCCAGATGCGAAACTGGGTGTCGTTATCGGTATAATCCATGGGGCAGATGAAGTCGAGGTATCCGTTTTTGGCCCAGAGCGGCCAGTCCTGCGCGACCCATTCCCGGCACTCAGGATATTCGCGGAAGACGGCGGCTGAGATTTTGATGCCCGGTCGAATTTTTCGGGCCTCCCGTTGAACCGTCTCTACGAGTCGGGTGATCTGCGCGGCGCGCCAGTCGCGGTACTGGCTCTTCAATGTGCCGTTATAGCAGTCAGCGGGCCAGTTCTGGACTTTGATGCCCGTATCAGCTTCAAATTTCTGGCGGCTGTAGTCGCTGTAGTCGTGACGATCATTGGGGTAGCGGATGTAGTCAAAGTGAATGCCGTCCACAGGGTATTTGCGAACGACTTCCAGCATGCTGTCGACTTCCAGTTGAAAGTTTTCCGGATGAGCCGGGTTGAGCCAGTCGGAAGGTTCGCCAGTCACACTGACCTGCGTACGACCCGCGTCCCGCATTTTTTTGACAAACGCTTCCGGGGCTGTCGAGAGGTTGTGATTGACTTTCCAGACATGGACTTCCAGGCCGTGTTGACGGGCAGCTTTCAGGCATTGGTCAATCTGGTCACCATACTTTTCGTAGGTGGTACTGCGAGGCAGGACGTCGCTCGGATAATGGGCCAGGCCCCCCCAGAGCATGTTGGGGATGATCATATTAAACCCGGCATCGGACAGTTCTTTACACGCACGGTTCCAGTCGCCGGGGTAAGGACCAGTGGGAGAATGATCCCAGATGGCGCGGGCTTCCCGGGGAGGACTGCCGCGGGTGAGCAGATAAATCTTGACCCGTTTTTCGCGACACGTTCGTGCCAGGGGAATGGATTGAAATGCCTGATTTTCTTTCAGCATTTGTCGGGCCTGGTCGAGGGTGGTGGTGGTGCGATCCAGATCGCGGGCCGCCAGTTCGCTGCTTTTGGCAGGAGTGACAGTAGTCACAATGTGCTGTCGAAGCTCGGCAAAGGTCTTGAAGGGGCCCACCTGGCCGGCCTGGGCAATCGTCGCTGCAGCGATGGAATCCCAGAGTGCAGGCTGGAAGTGTCCCATGAGGGCAGTCAACAGGGCCTGTTTCTGCAGCGGATCATCGCCCAGAATGAGATGGCTGAAATAGGCACCGCGATCACTCACAATGAGAGCCGGTTTGCCCGTCGGTTTCCCGGCTTCGTCATACCATTGTCCCACCACACGCGCCCCATGCCCTGAGGGAGTGGCGGTCACCAGGTTCCAGGAAGCCTGCTTGACTTCGGCAGGCAGACCCTGGATTTGGGGATCTTTCAGGTGAATCGAAGACAGGCCGCCAGGAGTTGCCGGTTTAAAGTAACTCCCTTTTTTGATTCCCAGGTTCTTTTCCAGTGCGGGGGGAATATGGAAATTCAGAAAGATTTTGCCTCCTGATTCCATAAACTGATTGAGGGTGCTGCAGGCTTTCGCAGACAGGTCCGGATTGAAAGGCAGGATGGCGACAGAACGTTTTCCCAGTGAAGCCGTGGAAAGTTCGGATTCACTGATACGGTCGCAGTTGATTCCGGATGTCTGCAGGAAGCCTTCGATGCGATCGGCGGCGGCTGTGGTGTTGGTGTCTTTCTGCTGCTGACTCGGATCGGGGACGATGATCACAATTTCATTCGTAATCGCTTTCAGATCCCGTATCTGAAAGTGAGTGTTCGGTTCCGTATCCGTTTCCCGCCAGACGACCAGGCGGATGGTGTCAATTTTATTCCAGCCCGCCGGTTTATCCTCGGAACGGAAGTCGCTTTTCAGAAATTGGAGTGTCTGCCAGTTGTTTCCTTTGGCGCTGCTGGCAGCCGAGTACCAGCCCGAACCACTTTTGAAGTAGAGGCTGACCTGGTGATTGCTGTCGGGCGACTCCGGTTTCACATCGACCGAGAATACGCCCGGTGTGGTCAGATCGAGTTTCACCTGCCTGTCAATGCCGGCCCGTGGGATTTCTCGGTTCGAAGCGAAGGGTGCAGAGAGCAGCAGAACGTTCTGGTCATTCGATTTCTGCATCGCAAGCGGAAGGGTTCCCTTCAGTTCCTGCCAGTTTTTTCTGACCTCGGTCGATGACGAATAATTGAATTCATCGAGAACCTGAACAGTCCCAGTGGTGAATCCGAGAGTGAGTACCAGGAGGCAGGGGAGTGTCTGGAACATGTGAGAAGCCTGTTGACAAAGTATTAATTGCTTGACTTTATATTGAAACTATAGTTTTATCGGGTCACGTATTCAGAGGCAAGGTGACTTCCAGATCGGCCTGTGGTTACATTGTGAATAGAGTTCTGTTGTTGTAATTCAATGTGTGCTATCAATTCAGGCAATTCTCGCTGACAAAAATATATTGGGAACATCTATGTTTTATGGATACGATTTTCACATCTTCTGGGGAGCACGAGAAGAAAATCCGGCAGAGATTGCCCAGCGGCTGGCTAAGATGATGAGGAAACTGAAACGAATCTCTCCTCTGTTGGCAGCATGGTCGACGGATGCAATGGATCTGGATGGGCATCGGATTTCCACCTCTGTCAAGGCGCTGGAACCATTTATCGCCAAAGGTGTCTACAGGCGTGATGATAATCGAAAGGTTATAGCTGACTTAGGATACAGTACGTCTTTGTGTAACGCATTTGATGATGGCAGTTTTGTATCTATGAGAGTTGACGCTGGTTGCTGGTCAGAGTTCTCCCACAACAGTTTTCGTATGAATTTTCCGGTGATCACAGATGTGATTAAACCCCTGATGTCGGTCGATCGGATACTACTGATCTTTCGGATTCTCATTGAATGCTGGGAACCCGAATCTGGGCACTTCGACAGTTCTTACCTAGCCAAGGACCTGGACTGGCCCAAAATTCAATTTAATGAGACCGACTGCTACTGGGTTTCTTATTACGGCAGCAATGTCAGTGAATTACCTGAACTACCTGAAGAAGTGAATGTCATTCAGGAAAAAAAGAATGGACGGTTTCTGGTATTGATTGATGATTCTTTTGCTGAAACAGGGACTGGGGATGTGGAACTGGTTCGTCGCACTCGATCGATTCTGTCTGAGAATTATGATCAGAGTTCTGGGGAAGATTGAAATCAGACACGATGGCATTGAACCTGCCCGTCGACTATAGTGCGTGCATTCATGTTTGCGCTCCGGAATCCAGGGAAAGGTCGAGAGTCATCGAAAAGATCGTTGTTCTGTTTGCCGTGATTGGCCTGGGACAAATTCTCGGAAGGATCTCCCTCTGGGGTGTTTCGCTGGGGGCCTCTGGTGTAGTCTTTGTGGCGTTGCTGGCGGGGCATTTCGGGTTTCACGTTTCACCGGAAGTCGGCATGGTGGGGGTGGTCCTGTTTATCTACTGCCTGGGAATCGGCGCAGGCCCCAGCTTTCTGCAAATGTTTTTCAGTCGCGGCAAAACATTGATGCTGTTAACGGTAGTGATGATGGGCGTAACAGCAGCGGTCGCCTGGGGACTGGCGCGCATCTTTCAATTGAGTCCCGATCTGACCAGTGGCCTGTTCGCTGGTGCATTAACCAGCACTCCTGCCCTGGCGGCAGCCACGGAAAAGCTGCCTGCCGGCTCGGATGTAGCGGTTGGCTTTGGGATTGCTTATCCGTTTGGCGTGGTCGGCGTGATTCTGTTTATTCAACTGCTGCCCCGCTGGTTCCCTGAAATAAAGGCTGCTGCTGGAACTGCCGGCGGTGATCCACGCGGCGAGATCCTGCGCGAGCTGGTTCAGGTGACGAACGCTAATCTGAATGGAAAGCGATTAAGAGATGTTACGGTACTGGCCCGCATGAATTGCCAGGTATCCCGGATCATCAAGGATGGCCAGCTGCGACCAATTCCTGCCGATTTCCAGCTGGAAGTCGGACAGCAACTGTTGATCATCGGAAGGACAGGGCAGATCGAATCTGTGATTGAAATGCTGGGGGTGAAGAGTTCCGAGGCACAACTGGTTCTCGATGTCGAACGACAGCGGCGGTATATTGTCGTCACGTCAAAAGAACTGGTGGGGCGTACATTGAAAGACCTGCATCTGCTCTCACGTTTCGGAGTGACGATTGCCCGGATCACTCGGCAGGATATTGAATTTGTACCTGCGGCGAATGAAATGATCCATTTTGGTGATATTTTACGAGCGGTTGGTGAACCAGACAGCCTGGAAGCCTTTGCTGACTATGCCGGGCACCGGGCACGGACCGCCGAGGAAACCGATCTGGTAATCCTGGCGGGAGGGCTGATTCTGGGGATGATTCTGGGACGGCTGAGTGTTTCCTTCGGCAGCTTCTCTTTTTCGCTGGGAATGGCGGGCGGCCCTTTACTGGTGGGTTTGATCCTGGGACATTTCGGTCAGTTCGGGCGATTGTCGACCCGCATGCCACGCGCGGGCAGGCTGTTGCTGGCTGAACTGGGACTGACGGTTTTTCTGGCACAGGCGGGCAGCCAGGCGGGGGACCAGTTTGTTTCTGTCGTGCAACAGAATGGCTGGACACTTTGTGTGGTGGCTCTGATTCTGGTGCTGGTTCCTTTGCTCACAGGACTGCTGGCAGCTCGTTACTGGTTAAAACTGGATCTGCTGGAAATTGCTGGTGGGATCTGTGGTGCCATGACATCAACACCGGGTCTGGGAGCAGTGACATCGGTCGTGGATTCCAGTGTCCCCGCTACCAGTTATGCGACCGTGTATCCCGTGGCACTGGTCCTGGTCACTCTACTGACGCCGATACTGATTTCGCTGATCTCCTGAATGACAGCGCAAAAAAACAGGGGGCTGTGATAATCACTTCACAGCCCCCTGTCACAGGTGCAGGCCACACTCTTACGTGAAAACTTATTTGTAGCTGACTTTGGCGAAGTAGATCGACGTTTTGCCTTCGTGGCTGGAGTAGTAGCTTACGTTTAACAGGCCATCATGCAGCACCATATTGGCGTAGCTGGTATCGCCGCCACTGGGGAGTTCCAGCAGTTCGGTGAGTGTGCCTTTTTTGACGTCAATCTGGCAGATGGATGTGTGAGCTTTGGGGGAGTAGAGCCGCACGGTAGCCAGGAACCGGCCATCGGGCAGCTGGAACAGATCGGGACCGCCAATGCGAACGCCGAGGTCTTTCCATTCCCAGTCGGTGTAGGGAGGGCGGGAGACACCCAGCAGTCCGGTATTCGCACCTTTGGCATCGCGACGCAACAGGCAGTAGCAGGTGTCATCTTTGGTGAAGACCAGCGAACTTTCGTTGGTGTAGCCGGTATCAAACAGTTTATCGACGACAGTTTCGTAGTCTTTACCATCACTGCTTTTATACAGGCGGGTGAAGCGGGGGCCTTCCTTTCCTGTGTGATAGCCGATGCTGTAGACATCGCCGTTATGCCACTTCATACCCCAGAGCCAGACACTGGGATCGCCGATTTTATGACCTTTCGACCAGTGTGTGCCATCGTCAGAGAACCAGTTCATCGACTGATGTTTGACGGGTCCAGGCTGGGGCAGCGCAGCAGCGCCACTGAGCATGAGCTGGCCTTCGGGAGTGACGCTGATCTTGGCGTCGCGGAGATCAGACGTATCGGAGGAGATACGCGCGACCGGTTTCCACGTTTTGCCATCTTTGGAAGAGAGGACCTGCAAAGATCCGTCGGGTGAGACATGTGCTTTACCCGTGCGGAAGACGCAGAACCATTGATCTTTAAAGCGGGTCAGACCGGTAAATGCGTTGTGCGGATCCTGGTCCCAGATCTTCTGGACGCTTTCCAGTTTCAGTTGAACTGGTTCGTCTGCATGGAGCAGTGTTGCAGGCAGCAGCAACAGGCAGGCTGCAAAAAGTGGCGAGGCTGATTTCATGGCAGGTTCCTTTGTAAAGATTCAATTTGTTATTTTGTGTCTTGAATACGTTCCATGACTGACTGAGGCGGCTTCCAGCCATACGTTCTGGTTTCTCTGGGGTGATAGAGACAGGTGATAAGATACAGATCACTGGCTTTTGATTTTTCCGGCGGTACATTGATCTGCACGTGAGTAAATCCGTCGCCATACCAGGCGAGATAGCCATCGGTGGGGCATTTCTTCAGCAGGGGTCCGTTAAGTCTGATGTCTACCAGATCCGGGTCACGATAGGGGATACGCAGCTGAAATGAGATGCCTTGCTCGATTGGCTGTTCTGTGTCAGAAGCGGATTGACCTTGACTGACGGCGAACTTGATTTCAGGGCCTGCTTCAATAATGGTCTTTAATGCTTCGTGATCGACAGTGGGAATGTTTTTCATATTCTCCAGAAACTCGGTGATATCAGCAGAGAGCAGTGCGGCTGCTTTGTTCGAAGTCGCGACGAAGTAGGTTTCTCTGCCTGCGGTTTGCGGATAGAGGATGGCTTGCGAGAAACGAGGTTGCAATTTCCAGAGTTCGCTGCGGCTCTGGCGTCGTGCCTGCGGTGTGGTTCCCCAGGCAGTGACGAAGTGGCCAATATAACCCTGAACCCGGTTCACGGGATACCCTGTGAAATATTCGCCTTTCCATCTCTCGTTACCGATCTTCATCAGAGCCTGCAGGCGTGCCAGCCCGCTCTGTTCCCAGCCGACTTCCAATGCCAACACCATGGTGTGATAACGGGCATAGCCGTAATGCGCTGTATAGAAGTTGGGGCGACCGAGCCAGAGTCTGTTTGACATGGCTGTGAGTGAGGATCCCCACAAGAGCCGCTGGGCATCGGCTTCAAATCGGTCGTAACCGAAGCCTGCTTTGATGCCTGCGTTGTTAATCGTGTCCGTAATGCGCCAGTCCCAGGGGCGGAGCGACATATTCGAATAGGCGGAGCCAGTGACTTCAAACATCGTCTGACCACGATAGCGTTCGCGGGTTCCCAGCTGATCGGGCGCGTATTCCTGCAGACCTGTTCCATGCACGTCGACATGCACATCGGGGCGAAACTGATCGATCACGGACAGGACCGCCATGACTTCAGGGGCTTTATCAGGAAGTTTAAATTCGAACGTTTTCAAATCCCAGTTCACGGTACCCCCACCTGTGTAGGGATCGATTTTCAGTGAATTACCAAAGCGATCGGTTTCAAAATAAGCGTATGGATTGATGATGGGGATGATCAGCAGCAGTTGGTTCTCGCGGGTTTTGACGGCTTCCGGATCGTCACTGAGAGCCCATTCGATGAAGTGCAGGACGGCTGTCGTGCCACTGCGCTCGGGGCCGCCATGCAGGGCGGTCACCAGGCAGACCTGTTTCAATTTGTCATCTTTTTTCGGATCGGTGATTTTCAGCATCGGCAGCGGGATGCCTTCGAGAGTAACGCCGATACGATTTACCTGAACCCGGTCGGGACAGGTTTCTTCCCAGTATTTTAAGGTCTCGGTGTATTCTTTGAGCGTCAGTCGATGCAGTTTTTTCTGCCAGGGTTGAGGCAGACGGGCCAGTTTCTGTTTGAGGTCTGATTGTTCTTCGGCCTGTAATGCAGGCGCGATCAGAAATGCGCAGGTGAAGATCCATAAACAGGAAATGATTCGGAGTTCCGACAGTCGATTTCTGTGAGTCATGTTTTTTGTCCTGTCGTGCGTAAATGACCGGTTGCAGCAGCTCAAGCAGTGGGGGCGGGGGGCGGCCCCAGGGTTTGTCCCTTGCTGGTATTAATAGGCATGGGGAAGACTTCCGCAGAATCCAGGGGCAGCGTGCCCTGTTTCATCTGCGTGAGCAGTTCTGCTGCTTTCTGGCCAATAGCGATTTCGTCCACAGTAATTGAGGAGAGACGGCTCTGGATTGCGCCGTTGCGGACGGTGCCTCCGAAGCCCAGCAGCGAAATATCCTCGGGAACCCGCTTTCCCAGTTTCCCCAGCAGCAGGTAGATCAGTTCAGCCAGGGAATCGAAGGTCGCAAAAATGGCGGTGGGAGGCTGTTCGCGCTGGAACATGGTTTCCAGTGTCTGCAGCAGGTCCTGTTCGTAATCAATGGGATGAAGCTGGGAACTCGGGCCATGGAAAATAAATGGCTCCGGGCAGGGTAACGCTTGTGACGCAATCGCTTCGCGCAGACCTGCTTCGTATTCGATCGAAGCACTGGCGCGATGCGGCGAAAACAGGGCCAGTGAACGATGTCCCTGTTCCAGCAGCGTCGTTCCAGCCAGTCTGCCCACATCACGGAAAGGAATGGAGAGCAAGGGGGCCTGCACGCCTTCCACTTCGCGATGGCAGAAAACAACAGGAATGCCATGCTGCTGGAGTTGACGGATCTGGTACGCCGGGGTCGCTGGAACTGTGGCGGGGACCAGCGCGACTCCCGCAACATGTTTATCAATCAGCTGCAGAATCGTATTCCCCTGGGCGTCAACTTTGTTCTCGGTACAGCAGACAAGAACCTGGTGCTGGGTTAACGAGGCAGCCTGTTCAAAGCTGCGTTGCAGGGAAGGGTAATAGCCTGTACGCGTTTCGGGAAGAACAAAGGCAAAAATATCCAGTGGTTTGGAAACCGGGAGTGGAGGCCTGGTGCTGACAAAAGAACCTTTGCCATGGATCCGATTCACCCAGCCCTGTTCTTCCAGCAGTTGCATTGCGTTGCGCACAGTAGTCCGGGCCAACTGGTGTGTTTCGCAGAGCTGATGTTCGGAAGGCAGGGCTTCACCGGGACGAATCTCCCCCGTCGTGATCTGCTGGATGAGCTGTTCAACGAGCACCATATATTTGGGACGCTGTTTTCCAGCGGAATGCGAACCGGTGGGCGTTGTGTTCTGGATTGTCTCTGGAGCACGTGCTGCCATGGTTTCGTTTTTTAATTCGATTCAGGGTTGAAATTGGATGCGGATGTGGTTACTTGTATTTAAATAAGATACAAGTTGTTTGTGTGATGTCAACTGTGAATATAGATGTAATGGTGAAAATCAGGTCGGTCGCTCCGTGTGATCAATGGTAAACAGGTACAACATGTCTTAACTGGCAGTAAGGGGATTCAGATGAAGCAATTGATGGTAATGCTGTTGGTAGTCCTGGGTTTTCTGGATCTTTCACAGATCCGGTCTGGTGAAGAGAAGCAGGCAGAAAAGCCACTCGAAATTGGCGATCGCCGCGAACTTTTTGTGGATGATTATCTGATTGGGAGTCTGAAAGGTGCGGAGCTTCGACTGCATCATCCCGTTGATGAAGGGCCTGTGTTGAAGTTTGATCAACCCTGGGAGGGGCTGTTTTGTGGATACTGTACGATCATCAAGGACGGTGATGTGTATCGGGCCTACTATCGAGGACGACCCAGTGCCGGCGCTGATGGTGATGTGGGTGAGGTCTATTGCTATGCAGAATCCAAAGATGGCGTGAACTGGACCAAGCCGGAGTTTACGCAGTATGAGAAGCAGGGACATAAGAAGAACAATATCATTCTGGCTGACGCGGCGCCGATGACGCACAACTTCTCTCCGTTTCTGGATACCCGCCCGGATGTCCCGGCAGCTGAAAAGTACAAGGCGCTGGGGGGAACGATGAAGAGTGGTCTGGTCGCTTTTACTTCTCCCGATGGGATTCACTGGAAACAGCATCCCGCCGGAACCGTGATTCCCACAAAGCTGGTGCCTTATCCGTATATGTTTGACTCACAGAATGTTGCTTTCTGGTCTCCTGTTGAGAGCAAGTATCTCAGTTATTTTCGGGTATTCAAAGATAAAATTCGTCGCATCGCCCGCAGCGAGAGTGATGATTTCATTCACTGGTCCGCGCCGGTATTGATGGAGTATACAACCCTCGACGGCGAGGCTCCGATTGAGCATCTTTATACGAACCAGACACATCCTTATTTCCGTGCTCCTCATATTTATCTGGCGATCGCCGCCCGGTTCATGCCGGGACGCCAGGTGCTGACCGATGAGCAGGCGAAAGAAATTGGTGTGCATCCCCGTTATTTCAAGGATACCTCGGATGCGATTCTGATGACGACACGCGGCGACGATACCTATCAGAGAACGTTTCTGAGTGGTTATATCACCGGAGGCATCGGTGCCCAGAACTGGGTTTCACGGACGAATTACCCTGCATTAAATGTGGTGCAGACAGGCCCCGCGGAAATGTCGGTGTATGTGAATCAGGATTATGCCCAGCCGACGGCACATCTGCGGCGGTACTCGTTACGTCTGGACGGGTTTGCTTCATTGCATGCCGACTATGCGGGGGGCGAGATGGTTACTAAACCGCTGGTATTTGATGGATCAGAGCTGTCGCTTAACTTTTCCACTTCCGCTGCCGGGGGGATCAAAGTTGAAATTCAGGATGAACAGGGACAGCCGCTTCCCGGGTTCACGCTGGCTGACTGTCGTGAGCAGATCGGCAACGAAGTGGACCGGGTTGTCTCCTGGAAGCAGGGGAGCGATTTGAAATCGCTGAGTGGCAAGCCGGTGCGTCTGAAGTTTGTGATGAAAGACGCGGATCTGTATTCGCTGCAGTTTCAGAAATGAGTGAAAAGTTCGGTACATGAAGATAACTCCGGAGGAGCTGAGAAAATGAACTCAGTCTTTTCCGGAGTTTTTTGATGGCCTCTTCTTGCTGATTCGCAGCGTCGCTTTAAGATGAGTATTTGAGTTTCAGGTAACCCGGGATCAAATTGAATATCATTTGCATGCCAACCAATTGTTGAGAGAGCAGACAGCGATGACGGAACAAAAACGATTACTGGTTGTGGGCGTTGGTTCAATTGGTGAGCGGCACTTACGTTGTTTCCAGTCGACAGGTCGAGTCGAGGTTTCGATCTGTGAATTGAATGACGGGTTGCGATCAAAGATTGCGGATCAGTACGGAGTCGAGCGACAGTATGCGGATCTGGAAACCGCGCTGTCGGAGCCGCACGATTGTGCGGTCATTGCCACGCCTGCCCATGTGCATATTGCCAATTCGATTCAGGCAGTCCAGGCGGGGCTGGATCTGTTTATTGAGAAGCCGTTAAGCACGAGTGTCGAAGGGATTGGAGAACTCCAGACGCTGCTGCAGGAAAATGATCGTAAGGCGGCAGTTGCGTATGTGTATCGTGCACATCCCGCTCTGGCAGCGATGAAGTCGGCACTGGACTCCGGTAAATTTGGCAAGCCGGTTCAACTGGTGGTCGTTTCAGGACAGAATTTTCCCACGTATCGCCCGGCTTACCGGGATATTTATTATAAGTCACATGCCACCGGCGGGGGTGCGGTTCAGGATGCTTTGACGCATTCGATGAATGCCGGCGAATACCTGGTGGGCTCCGTGGATGCACTTGTGGCAGACTTCTCACATCAGGTGCTGGAAGGGGTTGATGTCGAAGACACCGTACACGTCATCACCCGGCAGGGTAATGTGCTGGGCAGTTTCAGTCTGAATCAGCATCAGCCTGCGAATGAATCGATGATTACTGTCATCTGTGAGCGGGGTATGCTGCGATTTGAATATCAGAAAAGCTGGTATCGCTGGGTTACTGAACCGGACGGGGAATGGCAGGTCGGTTTCCAGGAAACACTGGAACGAGATACGTTATTTCAACGACAGGCGAGTGCTTTTCTGGACTATCTGGATGATACAAGTCCGCCTTTATGCCCGCTCTCAGCGGGGCTGCAGACGCTGGCGGTGAATCTGTCGATTCTGGATTCGGTGAAAAAACGAACCTGGATAGAACCGGCTCAATTTCTTTCTTCCTTAACCTGATCTGATTTTTTGAGAGTGCAATGAATTCTACACCCGAACCGACGATCCAACAGTTATTTGACCTGAGTGGCAAGACCGTGCTGATTTCCGGTGCCAGCGGTTACCTGGGAAGCGCGATGGCCCGGGGACTGGCCGAAGCGGGTGCACGACTGGTAATCAGCAGCCGCAATGCAGAACGGGCACAACAGGCGGCCAGTGAACTGCCCGACCCGCAGCAGGTGGGACATCTGGGAGTCGAACTGGATCACATGGACGAAGCGTCTCTCGAACGGGGCTTTGAGTCGGCCTGCGAGGCAGCCGGTCAGATTGACGTACTGGTAAATAATGGCAACGATCCGGTGGGTGAAGACTGGCGGACGGTCACAGCTGAAGCTTTTACGCGTCATCTGCAGAATGCAACCGGTTTTTTTCTACTGGCTCGCAAGTTGAGAGATCATGTTGTGTCGCGACAGGCGCAGGGCAATGTGATCATGATTGGCTCGATGTATGGTGTTGTGGGCTCTTATCCGGCTGCATACGAGGGCATCTGTAATGCCAGCCCGGTTGCTTATCACACGATGAAGGGGGGCGTGATTCATCAGACCCGGCATCTGGCCGTCTACTGGGCGAAAGACGGAGTGCGAGTGAACTGTCTGAGTCCCGGTCCATTTCCTTCCGAGGCAGCACCGGAGGGACTGGCAGAACGATTGAATGCGCACAGCCCCATGGGACGCATGGGAAAGCCGTCTGAATTGAAGGGGGCAATCGTCTTTCTTGCCAGTGATGCCAGCAGTTACATCACAGGGCAAAATCTGCTGGTCGATGGTGGCTGGACGGCCTGGTAGCATACCGGACAAGATGACGGTCTCGAAATGCCCCGCTGTTTTGCTAGAATAAACGATTGCTGACTGCAGCAGGGACTGCGGAGATACGTTTGATACTGGTACAACACTGCTGGAATTGCCATGGATGCAGGGATAACTGATTCAATTGGTGGCCTGGGCCTGTTTCTGCTGGGCATGGTGATTCTGACCAGTGGCCTGAAAGATCTGGCAGGCGGCACAATTCGACGGATGATTGCCCGATTCACCAAAAGCATTCCGACCGGGATCGCGACGGGGGTCATCGTCACTGCTATTCTGCAGTCTTCAAGTGCCACGACCGTCACAGCCGTCGGATTTGCCGGGGCAGGGCTGCTCACATTAACCGAGTCGCTGGGGATTGTATTCGGTGCGAATCTGGGGACAACCGTCACCGGATGGATCGTGGTTCTGTTTGGTTTCAAACTGAAACTGGGGCAGATTGCCTTTCCGCTGGTACTGGTGGGGGTGCTGCTCAATCTGTTTGGTAAGAAACGAATCGGCCTGATCGGATTCACCATCGCCGGATTCAGCCTGATTTTTGTGGGGCTCGATATTCTGCAGGAAGGGATGTCCGGCCTGGCGGAGATGGTCAGCCCGGAATCATTTCCGCAGGACTCCTGGTGGGGCAGGCTGCTGTTGCTGCTGATGGGAGTAGGCATTGTGCTGGTCACACAGTCTTCCAGTGCGGGTGTCGTGATGGCGCTCACCGCGCTGCATTCAGGAGCTATTTCCCTGGCCCAGGCGGGTGCGCTGGTGATCGGCTTTGGTATCGGTACCACCTTTACTGCGCTGCTCGCCTCACTGGGGAAATCGGTGGCCGCGCGACGCACCGGGCTGGCGCATGTATTCTACAGCCTGGTGACTGCGACTCTGGCCTACTTTCTGTTGCCTGTCTATGTCTGGTTCTGGGAAGAGTATGCCGGCCCCGCCAGTGGCATCTCATCCGATATTGCGCTGGTGACGTTTCATACGTTGTTCAATCTTCTGGGACTGATGCTCATAGTCCCGTTTACGAAACCATTTTCCGCGTTGATTATTCGCCTCATCCCGGAAGCCGTTAATGATCAGACAGAAAGACTGGATGAATCTTTGCTTTCCAATCCTAACGTTGCCATCGAAGCGGCACGTTCGACACTGGTTGACGTGTTTCAATGTATTCTGCAACTGATGCATAAGCTGTTCACATCCGAAGTGGCGCGGGAAGAACTGGATGAAGAATTTGCTCAGTACCATGATACGCTGGAAACCACCTCCCATTACCTGCGACAGATCAATGTGACCGGTTCGGATCAACCGACGGTCCATTCTTCGCAGGAAGTGGTATTGGCGCTGGATCATCTGCAGCGTTTAATGCGGCGGTGCGATGAAATGGAACGACTGAGTTCAGCCAATGAGAACCAGACTCTGAGCAGGTTTGTGGATGAGCTGAACGAAAAGATTCAGCATCTGGAGCAGACCTTAAATAATGGTTTTTCAGAGAGTGATGAAGGAGCATTGCAGGACTTCTGGGAGAATTGGGATAGTCAGCAGAAAGAGACACGTCGAGAATTTACCCAGTCAGCGACTACTGCCGATGGTCAATTCGATAACCTGCTGCAGCAACTGGATGCCTTTCGCTGGCTGACGCGCATCAGCTATCATCTCTGGCGTATCGTGCATCATCTGCAAGGCGCCCGGCTTATTTCCAACGGTAAACAGGAACAAGCCCCCGCTGCACCCAGGGAGACAGAAGAGGCTTGATTTGAATGAGAAACGGTTTTATTTTTTGTCTTCCAGTTCGAAGGTAAAATCATTTTCCTGATCTGGTTTGACATTCGCAGTGAGTCCCGATTTTTGCGCGTTTCCATATACTGTGGGGATCAGCGATGTTTCCTTGATGACCACATCTGCTTCATCCAGATTGGCTCCCTCTGCAGGGCCTTCGGTCCGAATGCAGGTAATCGCCACACGATGTTCCCCTGCGATCGCGCCGTCGCCTTCTTCGAAAGTGCGCAACTGAAAATGACCGTCTTTATCAGTACGTCCGACGGCCGCCTGTGTCTGAGCACCGTTGGACTGGAAGACGATGGTTGCCCCCTCAAGTGGTGACCCGTTGAACTTTACCGTACCAGAGGCGGGGTAAGTGGGAGGACGCTGTTTTGTCCATTTGTCTTCTGCCGATCCGGAACAGGCCGGGCAGAGAATTATTAAGAGTAATAAAATCAGTGAGCGACGCATGTGAGCAGCTTTCTTTTAAACAGAAAAAATGAATGTGAATGGAACTCTTGAAGGTGGAGTTCCATTCACAGAGGAGAATGATGCAAATGGAAAGCATGATCAGGCGGCTCGAATCGGGCCGCACCGAAGTCACAGGCTTTCACTTTGAAGGTAACTTAAAACTCACCCAGTGTTTCTCCCCCATTTTTTGATCCCAGTGCTCCCCAGATGCCGTAAGGGCTGTTACCGGAGGCAACTTGAGAGGCGCTGATATCCCCTGTGTCGATATTCTCGCTGATAAAGCGGACGGCACCGTCGCCCATCAATAGATGGACTCCCCCCTCATGTCGACTGGATGGGGGCTGGATCCCTTGTGTCGTCTGGCCATTACAGACAGGCGAGTTTGGTGGCAGGATGGTATTGAAATTAATATAACCTGATCGACCATCGGTCCAGCGTGTTCCCAGAGAACGGTTTCGGTCGAGTAGCCCTGTGGTAAACGCCCCATTGACGAAGCTGGCAAGGCATGCGGAAGGATTACTGGAGTTCGTGGTGGAATTGGTTCCTACACCATTGGCGGGTGTCAGTGCCCCTGATCCGGGAGGGCGAATACATTCTGAAACCATCGCAGTATTACTGGTTCCATCAATAATATCCCGAATACGGACACTGGACTGGAACCCAAAAACGCCCCGCAGGTTTCCTGGGGAAACGGATTGGAAGTTACTGTATTGATCGCCGATGGAGAACAGGTAGTTATGCTGCCCTAAATCGGTGATATCATTTGTGTTGACATCAGAGGGGCAGTTGATGATCGGCAGTTTGGTTTTATAGGCCGGAAATCCGGTATTCCAGACATAAGATGTGGAACCCAGGTTGCCGGTGATCTGTTCAAACAGCGGTGCCTGGTCAATGTAAGGCAGCAGTGGGATATAAGCGCTGAATCGTGAGTCGAGTCCGCAGGTGGTGCAGGTACTTTCGTAAGGTCCGATGCGACTGGCGGGAAAGGTGCCGTGCGTAGAATGATAATTGTGAAGCGCCAGTCCGATCTGTTTCAGACTGTTTTTACATGTGCTGCGACGGGCGGCTTCGCGTGCCTGTTGAACGGCGGGAAGCAGGAGTGCAATTAAGATGGCGATAATGGCGATTACGACTAACAGTTCAATCAGTGTAAAGCCTCGTCTGGACTTGAATATCATTATGAAATCCTGATTTGAAAAAAGAGATAAAAATGAGTCTTGAGAACCGTTCATAAGACTCTAAAAATGCTATTTAGAATTGGAATTCTGTTGCCTCTGATAACGCGCGGGGATTCCATTAATGAAGCGGACATCAGAGATATCACCTCCCCAGTGTCGCGAGATATCTGTCAGGGTGGATCCACCAATGGCCAGCACTCCCCCTGGGGTTAAGGGGGTGATATCTGCGATGTCTGTAAGTGTCTGCTGCAGGTCAGGTCTGGAACTGAATTCCGGTGTTCTCGTAAATGAGACAATACTGTCATGCGGAGCCGCGGTGTTCGCATCGTAGGTGAATACGATGTGGTACCAGCGGTCCTGTTCCCAGGGGACAGTTTTTTTGGTTTGAAATGAAACATACCTGTTGTCTGAATCCAGGAAGCCAAACCCCAATGTGCCGGAATGATCGTCTGTAAACAGATTGAATTGTGAAGTAGAGTGCAGTTTCGTATTTCGATAATGAAACAGTGTGTCAGAATCCCCCTGCTGTTTGATGTTGGGGTTGCGGGCCCAGAGTTCGATTGTGAACCGCCGCATATCGAACAGGGCTGCCTCCTGTTCTGAGAGTGTGCGGAACAGTTTATGGTATTGTGTTTCAAACGGGCCGGCTGCCGAAGTAATGTTTTGGGGTGCGGGGCAGCCCGTAAAGGGAGACTGTCCCTGCTTATTCAGAATATTCAGATGCAGAAGATTGTCTCCTGAGTCCTGGGCCGTTTGTGAAGTTTCCCGCTCATTCAGTTTCCAGTGGGCAATCAGCCGTGGCTGATCTGGTACAATGTTTTGAACAAACAGTTCCGGCGTCGAAATAATACGCGTCATCTTTCTGGAATCAGCCTGGACGCGGACCGCGGTGTTTTCCGTCAGATCGCGGGTGATGGTTGTTTCGCGAGATGAATTCACCAGATCGAACCGGACAAGCCCCTGCAAAACATGCACTTCTGTTTCGCGAGTGGGGGTCACGATCAGTCCAAAAGATGTTCCCAGATCCACTACGCGGGAGGTGGGGGTATCGACTGTCAGTCCCTGCGATTGGGGCGGAACATGGGCAAACAGATTGCCTTCGTCAAGCATGAACTGATCTGCTTGCACCAGTGTCAGGTGTGAAACTCCCTTGAGAATCACTTTCGCGCCTGTGATGGTTTCCAGTTCGATGATTCCCGCGTTGAGATGGATTTGATCGCCGACATGCAATATGTCGTCTGGCTGCCAGGCTGGTTTTCCTTCTGACCAGATCGTGTTTTTTGTATTAATGATCCGGGCCAGAAACCGGGGATTCTCTTTCTGCCAGAGTGAAGACGTCAAGAGATACACGGCTGCGAAAATACAAACTGAAAATGCAAGGATCGCGGATAAGGCTTTTCGGCGATCCGGGGCAGACGGTTTTGTTTCCAGGAATTCAGGGATGGTTTTCAGCTCGCCGGAAGGCAATGGTTCATAATCGGTAGAACGCCCCAGTGGTCCTGGATCGACGATGCCCTCCCACTCCAGATTCGCACACATACCGGAATACTGGATAAAGAAGTCTCTGGCGGAATCGGATTGCAGGACCAGTTTCTCCAGACGACCGGCCTGTCGGGAAGAGAGGTTTCCATACTGGTATTCCCAGCAGAGTTGCATCAGTTCTTCCTGTTCCTCAGGAGTTAACATCAGAAAAGGTCTCCTGAATGAAGGCGTCTTTGAATACAGCTGAAAAGGAGATCGTGGGCGCGTTTCAGAGTTTTGTAGATCGCGTTGGGAGTCCGTTTCAATTCCTGGGCGACGGTATTCGGGCTGGCATCCGGTTCATAGATTTTTTCGAGAACTTCTTTCTGTCTTTGTGACAGCAGTTCGAAGCAGACGGACAGGGCAGCCTGTTGCTGATCCAGTTCGTCAACGGTCACCATCGCGCTTTCAGCAACCCGAGTGTAGAATTCATTGCTGAAAATATTGCGTTCGAGATTCTGGCGTCTTCGGTAATTGAGAACCTCAAAGCGCACGATCTGACAACTCCAGGCCCAGAAGTTCGATCCGGTCTCGAAGGTATCAAATTTGGACCAGAGCACGGTGCACGTATTCTGGTAGATCTCCTCGGCATCCGTTCGATTGTCTACCAGCGATCTGATAAATCGGTAGATTCTCTGACTGTGCCGCGAGAACAGTATAATAAATTCAGTTGTCCGGTCGGTCGCTACCGCCATTTTCAGTACCTCTCACTGAGTCGCGATGAGAGTCGTCTTTACAAACCCAACCCTTATTGAATACAGCGTGAATGTGCTAAAATTAGCCTCGGAAAATTGAGGAAAACTGTAAGTCCGTTTATATGATGAGGTTTCAGCTCAAGTTTTTGCGGGGATGGTGATAGAATACAGAATCATTTAACGAAGCTGGTGGGGGTGGTTATGTATAGAAGTCTGGTGACCGAATGACACAATTCATTGAAATCTCTTTTCTGTCAGAAAATTATGATCAGGCCTGTCAATTACGAAACGAGATTTTACGACAGCCTTTAGGTCTGGATTTAAGGGAAGAAGATCTTTCTGCTGAAGCAGATTATTTTCATTTTGGGATTTTGGAGGGAAGTCGAGTGATCGCCTGTGGGCTGGCGATACCGGTTTCGGCGGTGAAAGCGAAAATCCGCCAGATGGCTGTGGCTGGGGCTTTTCAAAATCAGGGTATCGGGAAAAAACTGTTATACAACATCGAAGCCAGTCTTCAGCAGCGGGGTTTTGAATTGCTGGAGCTGGATGCGCGTGCTACTGCGGTGGGCTTTTATCAAAAACTGGGTTATGAGAAAGTGGGAGAGGAATTTCAATCGGTTTCGATTCCCCATCAGCGGATGAGAAAATCGCTTAAAAAGTCATTGCAGGAATGATCAGCGAAAACTTAAATTATCCGAGTAATTCATTAATCACGGCACCTCCTGTCTGACTGAGGACTTTAAAGCGACCTTCGTGGAAATAGGTGAGCTGGTTATCATCCAGGCCCATGATATGTTCCAGGGTTACATGCAGGTTTTTGATCGGGTTAACGACTTCGACGGCGTGATCCCCGATTTCGTCGGTGGCTCCAATCCGATGACCGGCTTTGACGCCACCACCGGCCATCCACAGGACCATGCCTTTTGCATTGTGATCTCGTCCGGCGGCCTGTCTGCCGCTGCGGATGCCATTATCGGGTGATCGACCGAATTCTCCCGTCCAGACGACAAGCGTGTCTTCCAGCAGTCCACGGGCTTTCAAGTCCTTAAGCAGAGCCGCGATGGGTCTGTCGACAGCCTGGATGCGTGCTTTATGAGAACGTTCCAGAAAGTCATGTGAGTCCCAGCCCGCGGCATAGATCTGTACGAAGCGGACTCCTTCTTCGACCAGCTTTCGCGCCAGCAGGCAACGGCGACCGAAACTGTCGGTTTCGGGTTGTCCCAGCCCGTACATTTCCTGAGTCTGCCTGGTTTCCTGGTCGAGATTGATAATGTCGGGGACCTGGGCCTGCATGCGAAATGCCAGTTCATACGATTCCATCCGGGCCGCCAGGACCTGTTCATGCGGATGACGCTGCATGTCTGCCTGGTTCAACTGCGACAGCAGATCCAGGTTTTTGCGTTGTGTCTCACGGGTGACATGCGCGGGGGGATTCAAATCCAGAATGGGAGAGCCCTGGGAGCGTAATGCCGTACCCTGAAAGTAAGCGGGTAAAAATCCATTCGACCAGTTGGCAGAGCCACCCTGCGGATAAGCAACTTCCGGGAGCACGATGAATGCGGGCAGATTCTGATTTTCGGTTCCCAGTCCATAAGTCATCCAGGAACCAATGGCCGGGTCACCGCCGAACCGGTTGCCGGTATTCATATGATAGCAGGCGGTGGGGTGGTTGATCGATTCTGCCTGCAGGCCATGATACACACAGAGATCGTCAGCGACATCGGAGAGATGAGAGAAATGTTCGCAGAGTGAAATTCCTGATTCGCCGGCCTGCTTGTGTTTGAAGGGACTTTTGATGTAGTAGCGTTTTCCGCTGGCCATTGCAGAAACCTGATTGTCTTCACGGAGGAATTCTTTGAGGTGCAGCTTTTCCAAAGCGGGCTTCGGGTCGAAGGTATCCAGATGACTGGGTCCCCCTTCCATGAACAGGAAGATACATGCTTTGGCCCGGGCTTTGATGTGGGGATCACGTGGTTCGAGCGGTTTTCCAGTTTGAGATGCGCGGGCTGCGGTGTAGATTTTTCTTCAGCCTGAAGGAGCGCATTGAGGGCGACCGTGCCCAGGCTGGCACTCATCCCGTATAAAAAGTCGCGACGTTGTAATCGATGCATGGGCAGTTTATCGCAGATAAATAAATTCGTTGGAGTTCATCAGGACAAGGCACAGCTCCGCCAGGGCACGGGTGGCTGCATCCACGTCCCAGGGTTTGAGATCCTGTACGTAATTTTCTGAGAGATCAAGTTTTTCGGTCCAGCTGAACGATTCGCCTGTCAATTCTTCAATCATTTCCCGTTTCACTTCACGAGGCAGAGGGATTTTCTGAGGTGGATGCTGTTCGTGATAAGACTGCATCTGTTGGACATGTTTTAATGCCAGTTGCAGTTCGGATGATTCGGGCTTGCGTAACACGACCTGCAGAAAGGCGTTCTGTACAGCGTCTTCCTGCGTCTTTGTATTCTGAATGATGTCGTGTGCGAGGGCCAGGGCACGGTCATGAGTGAATTGTCCATTGAACAGGGCAAACGCCTGCGGAGTGACTGTCGTCTCATCACGGCGTTCGCACGAGGATTCACTGCCCGGTCGATTGAAGACTTCCAGCATCGGGTCTGACAGTGTGCGATAGCGAAAGGCATACAGCGTGCGGCGGTTCCGTTGTCGGGGCAGGGGCATCGGCTGATAAGCGGGAGCCACAGAACCCATGATATGGCGTGGTTGCAGTGCGACTTCCCAGTTGATTTCCGGGAAGACTCCAGGCCCTCCCATCTCAGGATTCAGTTCACCTGTCAACGCCAGCAGGGAATCGCGGAGCTGTTCTGCAGTCATTCTGCGTGTGGGGAAATGAGAGAGAAGTCGATTACGGGGGTCGACTGTCTGAACCCGCTCTGCAT
>NZ_CAXAVM010000052.1:0-37036 GCF_963972345.1 uncultured Gimesia sp.
GCTTTTGTCGTTTCTTTTCCCGCGGTCTCGGCTTTAATCCATTCCTCCAGGGTCTTCACATTCCGTTTTTTGGCTTCCTGTTTGATCTCGGATTTCACCGGAGTCTCTATAAAGCGGGCCGGCTCCAGATAATCCACGGTACCTTGACTGGCAAACTCCTCACCGCTGCCCAGCGGAATTTCAATTTTAGCCCCTGCAAATTGTGCCCCGTCCTTATAAATGGTACCCCGCTGAAAAGGTCCTGCTCCCAGGATCCAGGTGTCGCGGGCGGTACTCTTGGCCTGTAGCACTCCCGATTGCCAGACTCGTTCGCGGGTTTTCTGGTTATAGGCAAACACACTGATTTTTGCGGCAGCGGTCTGGTTATTCTTCTTCGCCAGTGAAATTTCCGGAATGGTAGGGATGGCAGGAGCCGCCGGCATCAACGTCGCAGCCGAGGACAGCATACTGCTGGCGGGAATTCCATAGTTTACTTCGTGGCCATTGGTAGCCAGCGTGCCGACACGAGCCTCGATCACGTAGTCCGCAGTCTCCTGCTTCTCCTGCATCAGGCAATTGGCGGCGACGATCTGCTGTCGCAACGAACTGATGATATAGTCCCCGTTGACAAAACCGACACCTTTGATGTTTTTGATGTAGGTTGTATCGAAATAGACTTTTTTGTTGGAGAGTGTGCTGAAATCGAGGTGTGAAATCGTCTGGTCAACGGCATCGGATGTCAGTAACTGCTCTGTCGCACTGTTACTGATCATTTTCCCGCAACCTGATAACAGGAATAACAGTCCAATGAGCAGACAGCTCTGAATGCGATTAGTAAGGCACCGATAAAAATCAAACATGAGTCTTGGCGATCGTCTTTTCAGCACAAAGTTCGACAACACGATTTCCACCGACTGAGCGGGAATCCCCGACAGACAGCAGCCCGGAAATACGGTGTGATGGGCAACAAGCATACGTAATACGAGAGAAGTCAATATTCACATTGACTCTTTGACTACATTCGTTGTTGTTAATTGTGTGGGAAAGTTGGCCAGAACCAGGAAGGAACTTTGACCAGAAGGTATGTCTGACTCACGCCGTAACAGCGACAGCCAGAGTCAGGATACAAGTCTGAATGATTTCTTAAATGAGAGGAGTTAAGTAATCACTCAAGGGCCGAAGTATAGCGAACACATCGTGAAACTCAAATATGATTTTGATCTTAACTAATTCTGCGTATTCCTTATCTATTCAAAGACTTATGACAACTTCTCAAATATTGGTTTACTCGAAAAACTCTGAATATTTCATTTTTTTAACGGGGAATGCGGGGACTGACGCCTCGACTGGCGGGAGAAAAGTCAGTGATGCGAGAAACAGAATCGGGCCACTTCCAGTCGGAAGCATGGTCTTGCGTCAAGCACAGGACTTCGCAGCTCGCTTCAATCTCTTCTACCGCTTCCGCAGTCAGTGATGCAACCTCTGCCAGTTCCTGGTAACCTCCCAGTCGAAAACATTCACTCAAGGCGCTCCAGGCTTTGCGACTTTCCATGACCGGAAACAGGCGTGCTGCCTGATGGAGAGGTTCAATCGCTTCCTGATAGCGTTCCTGTCGCAGGTAGGCTTCCCCCGTCAGAAACAGACGCATGGCTTCCAGGGGACCAGCATCTTCGATTGAAGCCAGTGCATCCAGAGCCTGTATGGGCATCCCCAGTTCCAGGTATCCTTCAGCGGCCATAATCTTGTGAATTACCTTGGGAGAAATATTATCTAACATGATCAATTCCTTTTTTACCGGTGGGGCAAGCAATCCATTGCCCGGTTGTAGTGTTGTTTTCAAATTCGTTTCAATCCCATGAAACGCTGACTCGATAGAATTCTTCATTGCAAGCTCTATACCAAACAGGAAACTCCAGCAGAAGATTTTCCCTATCTCAAGCCAGATCAACACTTTTAAACACGGAGAAAATTCCCTTCGTATCCGAACGATCCACTAAAATGCAGTTTCTACCCAATCCATATCTGTAACATCTACATCTCCCGATCCATGAACCGGTTTGATCAGAGGACACTACAAATCCGTGCGAAAACTTGCACTTCCCCCCAGAAACCGGCATGATAGAGGATACTTAATTCACCCGCCCTCGCCTGTGATCGGATTTCTTTTGAGACTGAGGATGAACTCAATGCTGTCGCTCTCCCTACCTGCTCTCCGGTGTTCTTTTTCATTTGTACTGATCCTGCTGTTCACTTCCGTTCTACTGGGTGTCTACTCAGGAACAGAGTGTGCCGCTGCGGAATCAGGTCGCCCGAACATTCTGTTTATCTTCACCGATGACCATGCCTCGCACGCCATGAGCTGTTATGGATCGAAGGTCAACGAGACCCCGAACCTGGATCGCATCGCCCGTGATGGGATGCGGTTTAATAACTGTTTCTGCACGAACAGCATCTGCGGCCCCAGTCGCGCTGTCATCCTGACTGGTAAACACAGCCATTTGAACGGGTTCAAACAGAATGGCAACAAATTTGATGGTTCACAGCAGACCTTCCCCAAGATTCTCCGAAAACATGGTTATCAGACAGCCATTGTCGGGAAATGGCACCTGGCCTCCGATCCCACCGGCTTCGACTACTCTGAAATTCTGATTGGCCAGGGCCCTTATTATAATCCTCCCATGATTAAAAACGGGAAGCGTGTTAAGCACGTGGGTTACACTACTGACATCATCACCGATCTGGCACTCGATTATCTCAAAAATGATCGTGATCCCGACAAGCCCTTCATGTTGATGTTCCAACACAAAGCGCCGCATCGTAACTGGCAACCCGGCCCAAAGTATCTCCACATGTACGATGATGTGACTATCCCGGAACCAGATAACCTGTTTGATGATTATGAGGGGCGTGGTACTGCTGCCCACCAGCAGGATATGACAATCGCAAAAACGATGACCCCGTTTGACCTGAAATTAACCCCACCCACCAATCTCACTCCCGAGCAACTGACGACCTGGAATGCAGCGTATGAACCCAAAAACGCAGCATTCCATAAAGCCAATCTCACCGGAAAGGATCTGGTGCGCTGGAAATATCAGCGTTACATGAAAGACTATCTCAGATGTGTCGCTTCCGTTGATGATAACGTCGGCCGCATGCTGGACTATCTGGAGTCGTCTGGCCTGGCAAAGAATACCGTTGTCATCTACTCTTCCGACCAGGGCTTTTACCTGGGAGATCATGGCTGGTTCGATAAACGCTTCATGTATGAAGAGTCATTCCGGATGCCCTTACTGGCGCGCTGGCCAGGCGTCATCAAGCCCGGCAGCGTCAATAACGACCTGGTATCCAACCTGGATTTTGCAGAGACTTTTCTGGATCTGGCCCAGGCACCGATCCCTGATGATATGCAGGGTGTGAGCCTGGTCCCCTTGTTCAAAGGGGAAGAAGTGAAATGGCGCGACAGTCTCTATTACCACTATTACGAATTCTACAATGATCGACGCTCAGCCCATATGGTCCGTCGTCATAATGGAGTTCGCACGAAACGCTATAAGCTGATTGACTTCTATAATCTGGGTGAATGGGAACTCTATGATCTGGAGAAAGATCCCCGTGAGATGAAAAACGTCTACTCTGAACCGGAATATGCCCAGGTAGTCAAAGACCTGAAAGCGGAGTTGAAGCTACTGCAGGCAAAATACCAGGTTCCAGATGACAGCGGTTCTGTCGCAAAAGATCCGCCTTCACTCCATCTCAAACCAGGAAAAAAAGGGACTGCACAGAAAAAGAAAGCAGCCGGCAAAAAATAATCCCGGCAAGTCCCACACTCCAACCGGGGGAGAGATTCGTAGCTGCGAATTACCCGGTCGCACATCGGCGAAAGCGGAGCGCCGCAACGGCATATTGACGCGGCCCCAGATCCCAGCGCCAGGGGGGCAGCATCTCCACATCTTCCACCAGTTTCGCCAGGGGTGCTTTGCCTTTCAGTTGCGCATACAACAGCCCGGGGTGCACTCCATGAAAAAAATTACGTGATGACAGCAGTTGAGAAAGGTACTGGGTGAATTGAAAATCAGGCACGTCCTTCAAATCAGCCGCCGATTCAGAAGAAACAAAATCACTGATGACAAGGCCCGCGCCCCCCTCCACAGTCAAATCCAGCACAGTACGGAAATGCTGTTCCCGGACTGCGACCATCAGTTCTTCAAACCGGGGATGACTCTCACCTGCCGCATGCACGACCTGAAGAATCAACTGACTCAAAATGCAGGTGGAACAGACGACATCAAACGGACCAGAAATATCCAGTTCGCGAGATTCGGATAACAAGGCCAAGATCTGCTGCAGTTCTTCCTCGCCCTGATCTCGATCCTTTTTGAAAGCTGCCAGCCTGTCGCCGACTCCCGTCAAATCCAGCACATGCAGGTGGATCGACGGGTCTTCAGAAACTGCCTGAAAATCGACCGCGTATTTTAAAGCGGTTTCATCCAGATCCACCAGATGAATTTCGCTGTACACTTGAGACAGCTTCTGTAAATCCAGATCGTTACAGTTACCCGCTCCCAGCACACATAACCGCCCGCCGGAGCTTTCAGCCAGATCGATGAGATACCCGGTGATCAAATTGCGATGTGCCGCCCCCTCTTCCCAGTTGGGACGGCTCGCCTGATTAAATCGAACTTCTTCCTCAAATAATTCATTCATTTCTGTTGTTGAAAGACTCCTCTGTCCATGATCGTAGCTCGGATTATACAGGTGAGGTCAACTGTAAGTCATGCACTGGATATATCAATCGAAAACTGGCAGGAAATGCATTTTTCGCTACCACTAAATCCTGATTTCAGCCAAACTGGTGGTCTATCAATCCTGAATGAGCCAGTGATTCCTGTCAGGCGAGCACGCCAACGAGCGAGCGGACCACGTTGGAGAACGTGTCATTTCAGGGCTGGTAAGACACTGGACTTTCTCCAGTTTTACTGTAGCGTCTCGAAGTCCATTTGCCCGAGCACCATAGATTGAGAAACGCTCTGGTTAAAAGGGGTGCCTTCTCGAGCATATTATTCACGATACCTTTCTGTCATTCCGAATGCTGATTGAAATGCTATTTTTTGTTATTGCCTGCCTTGTCCCTTCATTTTTCATCTCGTTTCTTGCCACGGCGGCGATGAGGAAACTGGCGCCGCGCTGGGGGCTCATTGATCAACCAGCACAGCGGAAGATGCATCTCACCCCCACTCCCCTTGGTGGAGGGGTGGGTATCTGGCTGGGGGTGATTATCCCGATCGTCTGCGCGCAGTTGATTGCATTCGTAATTGTAAAATCAGACCTTGATCCGTCCTGGATTCCCGCGGAACTCTTACCCCACCTGGAAGGGGTTCTCTATCGTTCCGGACAACTCTGGCTCGTGCTGGCAGGAGGCACGATTCTGGCTGTGATGGGGCTGCTTGACGATAAACTCAATATTTCCTGGAAACCTCGACTGATCATTCAATTACTCGTGGCGGGCGGGCTGGTCTGGGGAGGCATCCGAGGCACACTGTTTATTCAGCAGCCCTGGATCGGAATGCTGCTGACAGTCGCCTGGATCATCGTCCTGGTGAACTCTTTGAATTTCCTGGATAACATGGACGGCCTTACATCGGGCATCGGACTAATCGCCGCCGTCCTTTTCGCATTAATCATGTTGCGTTACACAGGGGAACCACGCTGGCTCGTAGCTGGGATACTGTTGGTCCTGGCTGGCTCGATCGCCGGTTTTTTATGCCATAACTGGCCTCCAGCAAAGATTTTTATGGGAGACTCGGGCAGCTATTTCATCGGGTTGATTCTGTCTACGATGACCATTCTGGGAACCTTTTATCCCGGTGAATCTTCAGACGGAGAAACTGTCATAAATCGACATGTCATCCTGGCACCACTTTGTATTCTGGCGATTCCCCTGTATGATTTCTGTACGGTCATGATCATTCGACTCAAAGAAGGTCGCAGCCCGTTCCACGCGGATAAAAGTCATTTCTCACATCGCCTGGTTGAACTCGGTTTAAGTAAGCGGGATACAGTTTTGACAATCCACCTCGCCACCTTGACTACGGGAATCGGGGGATTGATTCTGTACGAAGTCTCGTCCTGGAATGCGGCTCTGCTGGTGATGCTCATGATTCTCTGCGTCCTTTCGATCGTTACGATCCTGGAAAATGTAGGTCGGAAAAATCGGGAATGAGTAAGCAGCGCAAAAAAAAATCGCGACAGCCAGTTCCGGTTCAGACGACCTCAGCTGACAACTCTCCGCATTGGCTGACAGGAATACTCCAGGGAATCCAGCTCTTTCTGGCCGGTTTTCTGATCACCGCTCGTTACTTTCTGCCGGCTGAATCTGCTCCGGAAGGGGACACCCTCACGCTCGCGCTGGGCTGGTTCCTGATCGCAATCCTCTATGCTGGCAGCCTGCTGTCTGATCGTTCACGGTCATTTCGGCTGGACCGGTTCGACTTCGCGGTCTGGTTGCTGGTAGCCGGCCAGGTTGTATCCACACTGGTGATGATCTGGTTCGGGGAAGGTCAGCAGCGTGATGCTTTAAACATGATGTGGGAATGGGTCGCCCTGGGCTGCAGTTTCTCTCTGATCCGGCGCCAGTTTGCCACATCTGCGCTGCGCGGCACATTGATCCTGGGATTCATCACTACGGTAGTAGTCCTGTCAGTTTACGGAATCTGGCAGCATCATTGGATGTATGACCAACTCGCGAAAGAGTACCAGACTGCTCGACAGCAATACGATGCTACACTCTCACCCGAAGCGCAGCAAAAACTCCTTTCCATGGGAGTTCCCTCCGACGCTCTCCAGGGAAGCAGTCGTGATCTGTTTGAACAACGCTTGTTAAACAGTTCCGAACCGCTGGGCATGTTTGCGCTCGCGAACACGTTTGCCGGTCTGTTAATAGTGGGATTTCTGCTTTCGTTCGCAGTAACCATAGATTGTTTTTTCGGGAAATCTGCGTCCTCCGGATCACTCTGGAATCGGCTGAAACCAGGCGTTTTTCTACTCTCGACCCTCATCATCGGTTACTGCCTGATCCTGACGAAAAGCCGTACTGCCTGGATTGGACTCATAGGAGGTCTGATATTTCTGGGAGTTCTGAAACTGCTTCAGACACGCCGGAACGCAACAGCCGATCCGTTACTCTGGAACAAACAGATCCTCAAATGGGGAGGGCTCGCCGCAGTCCTCTGTGTTGGTTTTTTATTGTTGGCGACACTGAGTGGAGGCTTTGACCGCGCAGTGTTGACTGAAGCCCCCAAATCGCTTCAATACCGTATGGAATACTGGACCGCGACCTGGGATGTCATCAAAGAAAATCCGCTCTGGGGAACAGGCCCCGGTAATTTTCGTTCGCATTATCTGAAGTTCAAACTGCCTGGATCGAGCGAAGAAATCGCGGACCCACATAATTTCATTCTTGATGTCTGGGCAAACGCGGGCCTGATCGCACTCGCAGGATTACTGCTGATTCTGTGCCTGGCCTGCTATCGCTGGTTAATGCATCCGCCGCCCGATCCGGTTCTCTCGGAACGAACAACTCCTCTCAGCGAGAATTCCTTTTCTCACGATCAACTGTCGCTGCTGCTGGGATTTGGACTGTCGTTTGCCCTGCTCTGGGTAATTCAATTATTTGTCTTCTCCATTGATGAATCGAGACTCTGGCTGTTCTGTCCAGCTTGGCTGGCACTTTTCTTTATATTAAATGCCTGCACGAGATTGAGCCTGATCGGCAGTCAGGATTCAACGTCTTCAATATTGCCCCTGTCGTTCGGGGCAGGTTTTATCGCCTTATGCATCCATTTATCAGGTGCGGGGGGAATTGCCATGCCGGCCATCACGCAGACCTGGTTACTCCTGCTGGCCCTCGCTTTTCCCGTCATCACAGATTCTGCCAGAGCCAACATGAGTACAGTAGACCCGGCAGAGTCAGATTCGCCTCGAACTGCACCTGCTATACATTTGCGAACAGTTGCCTTGGCCGCCTGCCTGATCCTGACGTTTTTCTTTATCGTGTCATCGTTTGCGCCAACAATTCAGCGGAAATCGCTCGTATTACAAGCGGAACAGTCACTGATGCGTGGCTCATCCTTTCGTAATGCACAAGGTTATTTCAGTCAGGCCAGCCAGGTCGATCCAATCTCTCCGTCTCCCTGGCAGGCTTTGGCTGAGATCGAATTTCGCAAAGGAGAACAGAATCGAAGTGCGTTTGAGCAGGGTGTCGAGTGGAAAAAAGCGGTAATCCAGCGCGACCCGCTGAATCCGCGTCATTATTTTGACCTGGGTCGTCAGTGGGAACAGCAGTACCAGGCTTCACACCAGCAGGACGATCTGAAATCTGCTCTTGAAAACTTCAGACAGGCAGTCGACGGATATCCCCATAACGCCCTCTATCGGGCCACTTATGCGGAAGTCTTGTCGCAGGCCGGGCAACATGCAGCCAGCCAGCAACAGGCCCGACGTGCCATCGAACTGGACGAAGCAAACAGGCGAGGTCAACATGTGGACAAATACTTAAATGAAGACACGGTAAGTCGAATGAAAGAAATAATTAACGCAACTCGATCGAATCAGAATTGAACTCGGCCGTGCTTCGGCCCATAATAACAGAGTGTTCTCTGTCGGGGTCCGGTCTGACCTGATTTTCCTGACATTAATATTATGGTGATCAATTATATTCAAACTACTTCATTGCTGGTGAAATCATGAATTTACGAGCCGTCACGGCGATCATTGCTCTTGTCATAGCACTTGCCGGAACAGTCTGGCTGGGTCGAGGGAATGGAGATATCCAGTCGGCTGCTCCTGCTCCCAAACAGGTCGAGACCTCAGAAGACCGCCCGAAAATTTCTCCTACCGGCCCCTACCCCAAAGCGGTTGTAGAGAAACCACGTTACAACTTCGGCAGTATGGCGGTAGGACAGACGCTGTCCCATCATTTCGTTCTGAAAAATGAAGGGGAAGCACCGCTGGAAGTTAAAAAAGGAGCAACCACCTGTAAATGCACGCTCAGTGAAATGAAGGAGAACACGGTTGCCCCCGGAGAATCGGTCGAAATTGAATTAACCTGGACTCCCAAAAGTCCACAGGAACACTTTGGGCAGACCGCTACCATCTACACGAACGATCCGGAAAACCAGGAACTGAAACTGCAGATTGAGGGCATGGCTAACAACCTGATCGCTTTCACCGGCGACCATGAAGGCAGCCCCCACTGGTCCCTGCCTACCATGTCCACAACCGATCCGGTCTCGTTCACGGGGAAAATTCACACCAAATATCTGGACGAATTTAAGATTCTGGGAATCGAATCGAGCCAAAAGGGGCTGACATCGAAATTCAAGCCTCTCACAGCGGAAGAGCTCAAAGAAGCCGATGCGAAAACCGGTTATTCCATTGAAGTCACCGCTGATCCCGAACAGTTTCCACTGGGTGGATTCAACGAACGCCTCACAATCAAAACTGATATTCCTCATGATTTATCGCCCCCCGGTAGTGAAGAGGCACACGATCATCCGGAAGGGCATGACCACAAACATGATCATGAGCATGCCGAACCTTCAGGACCACGCAATTTCGTGATTCAGGTTTCAGGAAATCACACCGGCCCCATCCGCATTGTCCCGACATTTGGCGTACACTGGAATCCCCAGACCATGGTGTTGAACCTGGGCGAATTCTCAGCTAAAGAAGGCAAATCAGTTATCCTGTCCATGTTTGTTGAAGGCACAGAACAACCACTGGAAATTGTGGATCAGGAAATTGCTCCTGATTTTCTTGAATTTGAGCTGAAAAAAGATGAAAAATTTGAGTCAAAAAATAAACAGCGTTACGAATTGAAATTTGCCGTTCCGGCAGAGATGTCTCCTGTTTCCTTCGGCAGAACCAATCTCGCCAAAGTCAAACTGCAGACAAATCACCCCAATGCAAAAGTGATCGAATTTCGGGTCCAGTTTATTTCTCTGTAATCCCAGATCCAGAGAAATAAACGTGCCTGTATCTCAGTAAACCAGCAACATTTTTGATTGAAGACCTTTCCAGGGCCAGGGTCAGATCTACTTTGACGCAATACATCGTTTTGAGCTAAGATAAACCATGAGGAATTTCCCCATTGCTTACTTTCCTCAACCACCTCCACGGAAGGTCAAACTGCATGTTAAACAGCCGAATTTCAACCCCGTTAATCCTGATCGCGATTCTGATCCTCTCCCTGCAGACAGGGTGTGAAACAAGTTCCTCACCGGAAGCCAGTCTGGCCCCTGAGGAATCGAAACTGAACACTCCAGAAACACAATCAGAAAAACCGGTTACTGCGAAACCTGCTGCTGCCCCAGACTCTTCTGCTGCCTCACTCACACCACAGACGGCTCCTGCAGGATCTCCCCACGCTTCCACAGCGGTGAAAACGACAGCTGCTTCCACCGGTTCTCCAAAACCGTTGTTTAAAGACTGGCCTGCTCCCAAACTGGCGATTGTCTTGACTGGAGAGAGGCACGGTTATCTTGAGCCCTGTGGGTGTACCCAAAATCAGACCGGGGGCGTTTCACTGCTGGCAAATCTGTTTCAACAGATCGAAGAGCGAAAATGGCCTGTGACGGCCTTCGATCTCGGGGGGCTCGTCAAACGCAATCGCCGACAGAGCCAGATCAAATATGAAACCATTCTGGCTTCCATGAAAGACATGAACTACGCGGGCATCGGACTCGGCCCCGAAGAACTACGCTTCGGAGCAGACATCTTCCTGCAACTGCACAATCCGGAACCACAGGCTCCCAATACCACTCCCACTTTTCTCGCAGCCAATATCCTCTTCCTGGAAACTCCGGGACTCGGGAAAACGGCGTTTAAAATCGTAGAAGTCGGCGGCGTGAAAATGGCAGTCACGTCCATCCTGAGTAAAAGTTCCCCGACATCACATGGCAGGAACCTGCGAAAGTGCTGCCCGACGTCATTAAACAGATGCAGGCCGCGAAACCCGACCTGATGATTCTCCTCTCGCAGTCGGAAAAAGACGAATCAAAAGCACTCGCGGAAAAGTTCCCTGAATTTGACATTCTGCTGACAGCAGGCGGCGTAGAAGACCCGCTCGGAGAACCGGCGTTTATCGGTAAAACAATGATGGTGGATGTCGGCCACAAAGGAAAAAGTGCGGGAGTGGTGGGCTACTATCCCGATCAGGCTGACAAGGCAGATCCCTCAAAACGCTTCCGTTTTACCGTGATCGAACTGGATAAACAGCGGTTCCAAAACACTCCGAAAATGGCTGAGCACATGCAGTTCTACCAGGACCGTCTCAAACAGGAAGACCTCGCCGCGAAAGAACTGCCCATTGATCATCCCCGCGGTGCCACCTTTGTCGGCGCTGAAACCTGTGGCGAATGCCACACCAAAGCATATGAAAAATGGCTGACCACCGCACATGCACACGCCTACCAGAGCCTGATTGAAGGCCGCCAGGATCAGATAGAACGTGGTGAGAAAATCATCTCCCGAATTTATGATCCCGAATGCCTCTCCTGCCATGTCACCGGCTGGCACCCCCAGGAAGTGATTCGATACACAAGCGGATTCGTCAACAAGCAGGAATCCCCCCATCTGTTAGGCCAGCAGTGTGAAAACTGCCACGGTCCCGGCAGCGGCCATATCAAACTGGTTGAAATGGATCAGCTGGAAGAAGCCAAAAAAGTCATGCGGGTCACACTTGCTGAGGCCAAAAAGAATACCTGCTATCAGTGTCACGATCTCGACAACAGCCCCAAATTTGAATTCGATTCCTACTGGGAAAAAATCAAACATCCCTGGCGTGATTAACAGATCAGCAAGAGCGATCACTACTTTCATTACTCTATTTCAGATGGCTCTCGTTCAATGCTGGAAATCGAACAAAAATTCCGGATTCATGACAAAGATAAACTCATCGACCAGTTGGCGCATCTGGGGGCGATGCGTGGTGAGCCTGTCGAACAGCACGATTACTATTTTGCACATCCCGTGCGAAATTTTGCGGAAACAGATGAAGCACTCCGCATTCGCCGCAATGGCACTGACAACCGGATTACCTACAAAGGTCCGAAACGGGCTACCGTCAGCAAGGTGCGGCAGGAGATCGAACTCGGGTTTGAGTCGGGAGAGTCCACATTTGAGCAACTGGCAGAAATGCTGGAACTGCTCGGCTTCGAACAGGTGCGGACGGTCAAAAAACGACGTACACCTTACACTTATCCCCACCATCAACATTCGTTTGAAATCACGATCGACGAAGTTCAGGAACTGGGAACCTTTGCAGAAATCGAATTGCTGGCGGAAGAAGATCAGCTCGCTCAGGCAGAAGCAGCGATCATCGAACTGGCAAAAACTCTTGGACTGTCCAATCAAATTCGGCTGTCTTATCTGGGCATGCTGATGGATCGGGAAACGGAATCGGCTTCGGAATAAGCTTCTTCTTTTTTTCGAAGCTTTCCCCGCTTTTATTCCTTTTCAGACTGGTGAGATTCTGAAATAATTGTCGACAGCTATAAATGTCTCATGTTTTCTATTGTGACAGGAGAGGAAATATTTTAATGTATCTTTGTCCACAATAGACATTTCTTTTAAAACCATGGGTCGAGACGGCGTTCAATAATAGCGTCCCCGCAATTCTCGATAAATTAGGCAGTTGCTTCGCCTGACGAACTCGAACTCAATGCGGGGCAAGTGTCATATTATTGAAGGAAGACCTCAATGGCCGCAAAATCACGATCAAAAAGAGCAACCCCCGCGCCAAGCACGAATGGCACCAACGATTCGGAAGGGATGCTGAAAAACGCCCTGGGACAAATTGAGCAGGCTTTTGGCAGAGGCGCGATCATGAAACTGACGGGCGCGAATGCCCGGTCTGTTCCCTCGATCGCCAGTGGCGCACTTTCGCTTGACCTGGCACTGGGTGGAGCCGGATTTCCCCGAGGACGTATCATCGAACTGTACGGCCCGGAATCCAGCGGGAAAACAACGCTTGCACTGCATGTGATCGCCAACGCGCAGAAAGAAGGAGGCATTGCCGCATTCATCGACGCCGAACATGCCCTCGATCCGGTCTGGGCTAAAAAGCTGGGCGTTAACATTGCCGAACTGCTCGTCAGTCAGCCAACCTATGGCGAAGAAGGCCTGCAGATTGCTGAAATGTTGATCAAATCGAACTCCGTCGATGTTATTGTCGTCGACTCAGTCGCGGCCCTGGTTCCCAAGGCAGAACTGGATGGCGAAATTGGGGATACGCACGTCGGTCTCCAGGCCCGCATGATGAGCCAGGCTATGCGTAAACTGACGGGGGCTATTTCCAAATCGAAAACGACTGTGATTTTCATCAACCAGATTCGCGAAAAAATCGGTGTCATGTTCGGCAGTCCCGAAACAACACCCGGTGGTCGCGCATTGAAATTCTACAGCTCGGTTCGTGTGGATGTCCGCCGAATCGCGACTCTGAAAGATGGGGACAACGTTACCGGCATTCGCATGAAAGCCAAGATTGTCAAAAACAAAATTGCCCCCCCCTTCCGGGTTGCTGAGTTTGATATGCTCACCACAGGCGGAATTAATTACGAACTGGACCTGCTGGACCTGGCCGTCGAAAATAAAATCGTCAAGAAAAGCGGCAGTTGGTTCAGCTACGGTGAATTACGACTGGGTCAAGGGCGTGACAAGTCTAAGGTGATCCTCGAAGAAAACCCGGATATCTGCGAGGAGATCAAACAGAAAGTTCTGGCAGCACAGGGGGTCGTTCCCACTCCTGAAGAAGAGCCCGAACCGGAAACGGAAGCCGCCGAAGCCTGATCCGACGCCAGGATTCCCGGATGAAAGACACCTGAGTGACAAAACGACCTGAATACCCAACCGGTATTCAAGGTCGTTTTGCATTGGGTTCTCCCTCTAAAAACAGTAAAATGGCTTCAGGACGATCCCTGTGTAAAGCGCCTGTGAGAAGCAAGAGTCGCTTTCCGTTCAAAAGATACTTCCGTTTCAATACAAGGCCCTGCATGCTTGATGTTTTATCAATACGATCTGCCTCTGGTTGCCCGTGGTTAGTGAGAACCTTCCTCGCCGGGATCATCCTGTTGCTCCCGTTCCTGTGCGGGTCGCCACTCAAGGCTCAAACACCGGATGCTTCGACAATCGCGCTGGCGGTACAACAGCAGATCGTTAAAGCCATCGAACAGTCCGAATCGTCTGTCGTGGCAATCTCAAAAATAAAACTCCCCAAACAGAAATTTCAGTCACGCATACCTGCTCCCTTTGGAATCGACCCCAACCAGGGATTCAGCATCTCACAGGATCCTCAGGATCTGAATTTTATTCCTAATGAATTTGGATCAGGGATCCTGATACCAGACCCGACAAAACAGAACCGGATTCTGGTGCTGACGAATTTCCATCTGACTGAAGGCGGGCCGGTCGCCGAACAAAGTACTGCCCCGGACAGCCGACTTTACGTGCACACCGCCAATCGACAGGGGTTTTATGCAGAGATTATTGCCGCTGATCCACGCAGTGACCTGACCGTCCTCACACCGGCGCAGCCATTGTCTCCGGAATACGCGCGCTCCCTGACCCCCATCAGGTATGGCAATAACATACCGGTGAAAAAAGGTCAGTTTGTCATCGCCCTGGGAAACCCCTATGCTATCGCCCGCGATGGTTCACCCAGTGCCAGTTGGGGGATCATCAGTAATTTTCACCGCTATCCGGTACCCATCTTCAAACATTTTTTAAATCAGGAGATTGCCAAGGAAGAAACCCTGCATCACTTTGGTACGTTGCTGCAGGTCGACACCCACCTGGATCTGGGCACCAGTGGAGGGGCCTTACTGGATCTTGAGGGAAAACTGATTGGCGTCACAACAGCCCTGGCAGCACTCGAGGGTTATGAAAAATCGGTGGGCTATGCAATCCCCATCGATGACTCCACGTTACGGATCATCAACGATCTTGCCGCAGGCCTCGAAGCCGAATATGGTTTCCTGGGCATCGAACCTGGAACACTGGATCGGGGTCAGGTACGTAGTAACTTTCCTGGAGCCACGGATCTGGATGCCCCTTTTTACGTGGAAGCAACGCGTGTCAAACAGCATTCTCCTGCACAACTGGCCGGGCTGCAGCCCCGTGATTTGATCCTGTCCGTCAACGGCCAGCAATTATCGCATGATCTCGACCTGATGCGTGAAGTTGGTAAAGCTGGTGCAGGAAATGAGATAAAGCTTCAAATATTGAGAGGAAAAAAACCGCGTGAGTTGACTCTGAACGTGAAACTGGGAAAATGGCCCGTAGCGGATGATGAAGGGATTGTACAAACCCGCTATCGCCATCCTCTCTGGCGCGGACTTAGAGTCGATTATCCCACGGCTCGCAGGAAATATACATTCAGTCCGTTCAGTTATCCACCTGCTGTCGTCGTAACTCATGTTGCTCCAGACAGTCCTGCTCAACAGGCCGGGCTCAAGGAAGGTGCCTTTATCAGCCAGATCAATGGACAGGCGGTACAAACCCCGGGTTCGTTCTACCAGGAAGCACAAAAAGTCAATAATTCACCGGTAACATTACTATATCTGGATGGCCCAAAGCTGATCCTTCCCCCCAGCAAGCAATAAGAAACAATGAAAACAGACGAACTTCGCGAGAGCTATCTTTCCTTCTTTGAAGAAAAAGGTTGTGTCAAACGCCCCTCAGATGTCCTGGTTCCGCGGAATGACAAAACAGTTCTGTTCACGCCAGCGGGGATGAACCAGTTTAAGGATCAGTTTCTGGGAGTGGGAAAACTGGAATTCCCCAGTGCCACCACCTGCCAGATGTGCCTGCGAACCGGCGATATCCAGAACGTGGGTGTCACCGCGTATCACCATACGTTTTTCGAGATGCTGGGTAACTTCTCGTTCGGCGATTATTTCAAGCGCGAAGCCATCCACTGGGCCTGGGAATACCTGACCGATAAGAAATATCTGGGACTCGACCCCAACCTGCTTTCCGTCACCGTCTATCTGGACGACGACGAAGCCTACAATATCTGGCATGATGAAATCAAACTGCCTGCCAACCGGATCAGCCGTGAAAACGAACACGAAAATTTCTGGCCCGCCGGCGCCCCCTCTGATGGACCCGATGGAGTTTGTGGCCCCTGCAGTGAAATCTTCTACCATCCCAATGGCGGGAAAGACAACGTCGAAATCTGGAACCTGGTCTTCACTCAGTTTAACCGGGTGGGAGGTCCTCCCAATAATCTCAAGCCCCTCCCCAAAAAGAACATCGATACCGGCATGGGTCTGGAGCGGACCGCTTCGGTACTCCAGGGTGTCCGCAGCAACTTTGAGATCGATACGCTCAAACAGCTCTGCCTTGCCGCCGGCGATATTGTAGGGACTGGCTACGATTTTGACGCAACATCAGGACGACCGGTTCGTCGTATCTCGGACCACGTACGAGCCATCACTTTCAGTATCCATGAAGGAGTTAACCCAGGTAGAGACAAAGAGAGTTATGTCGTCAGGCAATTACTCCGCCGCGCGCTGTTGGAAGGCTACCTGCTCGGGAAACGTGAACCGTTTCTGCACCAGCTTGTACCGGCTGTTGTTGAAATCATGAAAACGCCCTATCCTGATATCGCCAAAACCGTGGAAAATGTGCAAAGCACGATCAAGGAAGAAGAAGAACAGTTTCTGGGTGTCATTGAAAAAGGACTCTCACGCTTTGAAGGCTTTCTGAAAACCGCAGAACAGGCAGGCAGCTCGGTCATCTCAGGAGAAGACGCTTTTGACCTGCATCAGACCGATGGTTTTCTGATCGAACTGACCGAAGCCCTTGCTGCCAAGAACAACATGTCCGTCAACCGGACCGAGTTCAATAACATGATGCAACAGCACAAAGAAGGCAGCGGCAGCGGTGCCTTCCTGGATTCCGTCATGTCAGAGGGACCGCTGACCGCACTCCACAAAACCATCAGCGAAACGGACTTCAAGGGTTATGAGACCACCACGACCGAATCCAAAGTCATGGGCATCATTGCCGAGGACCGACTTGTCGAATCCATGGTCGAAAAAGGTCATGCTCACCCAGTCGTCGTAGTCCTCGACCAGACCCCCTTCTACGCAGAAGCGGGTGGCCAAGTCGGCGATACCGGCTTCCTTGAAGCAGACGGAATTAAATTCGAAGTCACCAATACCCAGAAAAATGCAGGCCTGTATCTGCATGTCGGACACCTGCTGACAGGCAAGCTGGAACAGGGGCAGACTCTCACAGCAACAGTCACAGAGCCCCGTCGTTCCGGAATTCAGCGTGCCCACTCCGCAACACACCTGCTGCATCATGCACTGCATACCGTTCTGGGAGAAAACGCCATGCAGCGTGGATCCAAGGTGGAAGAAGACACGCTCCGTTTCGATTTTTCCCACAGTAAAGCCGTCACTCCGGAAGAGATCAGCCGAATTGAAGATATTATCAACCAGCGTGTTTCTGAAGGGGCGCCCGTCACGACCGAACTGATGAAACTGCAGAAAGCCCGCGAACGCGGGGCCATGGCACTGTTTGGTGAAAAATATCCCGACTACGTTCGAGTAGTTCAAATGGGCGACTTCAGTACCGAACTCTGCGGAGGCACCCACCTTTCCAATACAGGCCAGGTCGGCTTATGCAAGATCATCAATGAAGAACTGGTCGCCAAAGGGGTACGACGTATTTATGCCTTAACAGGCCCGAAAGCACTGGAAAAAACCAGAGACACTGAGAAACTGCTGCTGGAAATAGCCGCCCAGATGAAGGTACCGCGACCTGACGATTTACCAGTCCGCATCCAGCATCTGCAGGACGAACTTCGTGAAACGAAAAAACAGCTTACGAAATTTTCCAGTAAGTCGCTCGCGGGAACCGCCGATGATCTGCTGGAAGAGGCACCTGTTGTGAACGATGTCAAAATTGTGGCCTATCATGCCAAAGATGCATCACGCGATCAGTTGCGGGAACTGGCTGATCATCTGCGGAAAAAAGGCAAACAGGTTGCGTTGATCCTGGGAACAGTACTCGACGGCAAAGTCGCATTGATGGCAGCCGTCAATTCTGACCTGGTGAAACAGGGGCTCAAAGCCGGAGACTGCGTCAAAGCAGCCGCCAAAGTAGTAGGCGGCGGTGGCGGTGGTCGTCCCGATATGGCAGAAGCTGGCGGAAAAGATCCCGATAAACTCGACGAAGCACTCACGACCGGCGCGGACTACTACCGTAGTCAGTTGGAAGCCTGAGCCTGGCTGAATCCGGTTTTACCCCTTAAAGCAGATTACGCCGATTGAGTTCCGCGACCACGCGTTGCACGATTTGTGAAACATCGTTGTTGCCGAGCTCTTCGGTAATGCCAGTGGCACAACCACCAATGGGCTCATTCGTAAAACCATGTTCGGAGAGCATGCACTGCAGTGTCCGTCTCAGTGTGGTGATATCTGTCTTCTGCTCTGCCGTGATCGGCTGTCGCCCCTGTCCCATCTGAAAACCACGCAATTCCACTGCAGCCCGGAATCCTTCGGGAAACTCAGCGGAATAAATCATCGTATCGAACAGGGTCAATAAATCGTACTGCACGCGGCGGGCTTCATCCAACTGGGCCGACATCGTCAGATCGTATAACTTGCGTGTCAGTTCTGGAACCACTCCCGAACTGGCATTCGTTCCCCCATCTGCCCCACTCAGTAGTAACGGCATCAATGCAGCATCCCAGCCGGTCAGAAAAGAGAACTCAGGACGATTTGGACGGACGGCCTGAATCATACGGATCATGTTGGGAATGTCGCCTGAAGAATCCTTGATTGCCACGATCTTCTCGCACTCTTCAGACAGACGCTGAATGGTAGGCACATCGATGGGGCTGGCGAACATGGGAATGTTATAGAGCGTCACGTCGATCGGAGTGTTATCACCAATTTCCTTGAAATAAGCATAAACCGATGCCGGACTCAATTTGTAATAAAAGGGAGCCACAATCGCGACGGCACGGATTCCCAGACTGTGATAATACTCACAGGCCTTGATGGTCTCGCGCACATTTGCCTCGGCTGCGCCTGCCAGAATGGGAACGCGTCCCCGCGTCTGGTCTGCGATGATCGCGACAATCCGTTTACGTTCTTCAGGCGTAAAGCGGGTGAACTCCCCTGTGGAGCCATTGGGATACAGACCGTGGACCCCTTTTTCAATCAGCCAGTCGATGTAACGACGGAGTTCCGGCTCATTGATTTCGCCGCGGGAGTCATAAGGGACCAGATTAGGAGTGAAAATTCCACTAAGCTTGGATTGGGGATTCATTCGGGGAGCTACCTGTACCTGAAAACGGATACGTTAGAGCGCGTCACATTTAACCTTAGCGTTTCTCAGTCGATTATACTCGGTCCAAATGGACTTGGAGACGCTACTGTAAAACTGGACACAGTCTAACTTACGGATTATAGGTAGAGTATAGCATACAAATCGAAGCGACGACACAGTTTCAGGCCTCTTCACTTGACTCTTCTTTGGACTTTGGGCCGTCTTCGGAAGCTGAATCATTCGTATCGGTTATACCCCCTTGATCAGTTTCGCGATCCTCAAAACGGTTAAAATCCTCAGCCGTCACCCCGGCATCTAATAGTTTTTGAGCCTCCGCTTCTGCTGATTTTCCATAAAACTGCAGGATCAGAAACAATACAATCAGTCCGACCGGCAAAAGAATATAAGGCTGAAATCCGAAACCAACGGGGATATATCCAAACAAAATGGAGACAGCGGCAACCGTCAAAGCATAAGGCATCTGTGTCAGCACATGATCCAGATGATCTGAGCCTGAAGCCGCTGAAGAGAGCACAGTCGTATCCGAAATCGGCGAACAGTGATCTCCAAAAATCGCTCCTGCCAGCACGCCGCCGATCGTCCCCAGCATCAGATGATGATTCGGATCCGCTTCATTCAGGGGAACCAGCAGGCTGTATGTCAATGAAATCGACAAAGGCATCAACAGTCCCATCGTTGACCAGGAACTGCCGGTCGCAAAACTGACGGCTGCCGCTAACAGAAATGTAATCGTCGGCATCCAGTTGGGCGACAAGCTGCCCGAAAGCAGTTCCACCAGCACGCCGGCAGTATTCAGATGATTTTCATCACAGACTGTTGCCACTGACCAGGCAAGGACCAGAATCAGAATGGCCAGGAACATGCTTTTCGCTCCTGCAGACCAGGCCTCAACACATTCATTCAAAGAGAGCGCTTTGGTAAAACTGCAACTGGCGACCGCCGCGATGGAAGCCAGAAAAGACGAAATCAGCAGAACGCGATTCGGTGAAGCGTGCTCCAGGATCTTACTCATCGATTTGTCCAGTAACGGTTTCCCCTGCTGCAGCTTTTCCAGATTCAGCCGATCTATCTCGATCGAGCCCGTCCACCACAGACCAATCAACGACAGTCCTAGTAATGCCGAGAGTGGAATCAAAGCGTTCCGTAACAGTTGACGACGTGCCAGCTCACCATTCTCGGCTCCCAGCTCAGCTTCCACGATATTAAAACGCCCCGGTCGCACGAGCTGGTTATAGGCAATCGCACGTGTTTCCGCTTTGAGCATCGGACCATAATCATTTCCCAGATAAGCCACTAACCAGACAAATGCCAATAGGTGTAAGGGATAGAACCGATAAGGCAGACTGTATAAAAATGTGGTGTAATAATCTTCGCTGATCCCCAGGCTGCTGTAGGTATCGGCAATATATCCGATTTCCACGCCAACCCAGGTCGAAATTATCGCAATCCCGGAGACCGGTGCCGCTGTGGAATCCACCAGGAATGCCAGCTTCTCCCGCGAAACTTTCATTCGGTCCGTAAAGGGACGCATTGAGGTTCCCACCAGCAATGAGTTAGCATAATCATCAAAAAAGATCACCAGCCCCATGAACCAGGTCATCAACTGGCTGTGCTCACGCTTCGTTGCGTAACGTGAAAGTCGATTGACCAGCGCGGCAGTCCCCCCGCCGGCTGACATGACCCCCACCATCGCGCCTAGAAACATCGTAAACAGAATGATCATCATATGGGAATAACTGCTGCTTCCCGGCTCAACGATCTCATGAATCACGAACGTATCCAGAGTATGTACGAACCCCAGAAACAGGTTACCGTGCGATAAGATGACTGCGCCGAGCCAGATGCTGACCAGCAATGCCAGGATAATATTGCGAAACCAGATCGCAAGGATGACAGCGACAATCGGAGGCAGCAGGCTTAACCAGCGTGAGATTCGATATACCGCGGTCGTAGCAGTGCGACGACTGTCAGGGTCAACAACTATCGTATCCGCAGTAATGAAGACCTTCTGATTTTGTGCCAGGTCCGTCTTGAGCTCGAGGACTCCGTTTTCAAACGGGGGTAATGCCGTATCAACGTCTCTGACCCAGAATTCCAGGCCAATAATCTGTTTGGGGTGCCCCGAGAATTCGGTATCGAGAGTTCCATCCAGGTTGAGTGCACGCAGTGTGACCTGACTGACGGGTATGCCTATTACGGCAATATTGGGGGCGTTTATCTCGTAGCGGGCAGGCTCTTTCTGGAGGGGCACATCCGTAATCTGATCCGTCTGTACCAGCAAGCTGGTTAAAATAATCAGCAATGAATGAATCGCCGCCATCGTCCCTCAGGCTGCTAAATCAATAAAGATCGGTCCGGCAGATTGAAATCATCCTCAATCGTGCCTTCCAGTGAACGTCCTGCTGGATATATTGAAACCGATCCCAGCCTGATCTGCAAGCGATGATTTCAGAAAGCAGTGAGTTTCCAGAATCCATTCACCTGCTATTTCTCTGTCGGATGAATGGGCCAGAAAATATGAAACGTCACGCCTCTCCCTGGAATCGTTTCTGCCTCAATTCGGCCCCGATGCAGATCAATAATCCGCCAGCATTTGGAAAGACCAAAGCCCAGTCCGCGCCCCGCCTGTCTGGCAGAAAAAAAAGGATCGAACAGATGCTCCTGTTCCTGCTCCGAGAGGCCCGGACCATCGTCTGAAATTTGTAAATGCAGCATCGAAACCGTTCCCACCGTTTCCTCTTCAGCAGCAATTTCTATCTTTCCGCCCGGCTCCAGTATGTTCAGACAGTTCAGGATCAGATTGCTGATCACGACTTTCAATTGAGTCTCATCCGCCTGGAGACAGACTGCTTTCGAGAGCGTAACCATCAGTTGAACCCCTGAAGTGAGAATCGCTTCACTCAGGCTATATTGAACGTCCTCGATCGCTTTAGAAAGATTGACTGCTGATAGGCAGGGCGCAGGCGGACGACCAAACAGCATGGCATCGCCAATCATATCCCTGATTCGATAGGCTTGTCCACCAATCGTGGCCAGTGACTGCCTGCGTTCCGGATCTGTCTCATGCCTCAGCAGCATCTGCACGCGCCCGACTATTGTTGCGACAGGGTTGTTGATCTCATGTCCGGCACCAGCAGCAAATTCGGCCATCGCTTCCAGTTTGTCGGTACTCGGTAAAATCCGCCGACTTGCAGGGATCCCTGGCTCCACAATGCTCTGGCAGGACTGACAGTCCTGATGTTGAGAGTCACCATCTTGAGAGTGACCGGGAACTCCTGTTCCCAACGCCAGCAGGAAAAGACGACGACTGATCTCTGTTAAGTCAGAAATCAGAGAAAGCGTGTCAACCAGACTGTGTGTCGAGAACAGAAACACACCCGTCAGTGAATTCTGATGACAGGGGATCGGGACAAAATGGACGGGGCTGCTGGAAATCAAGGAAAACAGGCGTGCCTGCTCGGCAACCTGACGAGCCTGCTCGAGGAGGGAACGGCTCTGCTCAATGCGTATCGACGACTGAGTGAAACACTCCGCTCCCGCCTGGGAGTAACAGAATATCCCGGCATTCAGTTCCAGGGAAGTCTGATCGAAATGAATCAGGTAAGCGGCTTCTACAGATGTGGCTTCGCACCAGACTGCTGCCAGTTCTCCCAAAACTGAATCCAACGATTCAACCGGGATCAATGAAAACAGGCGTCGGTAAAAAACATCCGGCAGGCCAAGGCTTACTCCACCGGTTTCGTTCGCCATCTGACGCTCCATACAGCAGTATCCACGACGATCGGAAGCGCAATCCGATCGTCATGTCACTGATATTTCACCTGACACTGAAATCAGCCGGCTGTATTATGAACGGATTCCAGATTCAGAAGCGTACAGACACGATCTGCCAGCTGCTCGACTTCAAATGGCTTCTGCATGAAGTCATTTGCACCGGCCGCTTTCAGATCATCAATCTTGTCTGCTTCCACCATACCACTGATGCAGATAATTTTGACATCGTCCATCGACGAATCGCTGCGAACCCGCTGACAGACTTCCTTACCGTTGATATCAGGCAGCATGACATCCAGAATGATAATGTCAGGATGGTATTCCTTAACCATCATTCCGGCATCAAAGCCATTATTGGCGACGCGAATTTCGAAGCGGGAATCCGCTTCCAGCACGTCACGGATCAATTCTACCAGCTCTTCATCGTCGTCTACGATTAAAGCCTTACGTTTTCCACTTTCCAGGGCATCAGTAGGAATTCCGTTGTCTTTCATAAACTTAAACAAGACATCGCGCGGAATTCTACGAAAGCGAGAGCCGGGCACCCGAAATCCCTTTAATTGGCCTGAATCGAAACAGCGAATAATCGTTTGTTGACTCACTTTGCAAATCTTTGCGGCTTCGCCCGTGGTAAAGACCGTTTTCATATTGCTCATCCATCCTTTGAAGACCCGCTTCTGTGATGCGGGAAAGACCAAGCGCTGTAAGGCTATTACAACATGCAATAACCGAGCCCCTGCGCAGAAGTAGTGATGACCCGATCATCAACACCACTGCTTGAAACTGACATCTCCATAATCAGCCTCTTACCTATTTACCTGAATATAAGGTAAAGCGATAAAAAACCGCATCCTCCAAGGTGCAGTTCTGTGGCCCGTTCACTTGCCAAACGCTACTGATTTTCCAGTCGCTTTAAGTATCCCACATAGATACAAACGCCAAAACTTTCAATACCGCTTGACTTTACCAGTATTATCAATAACTCCGATTGTATCTATTCTGACGATATGGTCAACACGCATTCGCTATCTTGACTGAATTATTGAAATAAACACAGACTGATCCTACACTTACACTCATTGCAAAAGGCTGGAATCGGCTTGGGAGAGCCTTTGCTGGGGCTCGAATGGACATGGAAAATTTGCAAAAACTGCTGGCGCAGCAAAGAGTTAGGAATTCCTGGCTACCTGCGGGGGCCTTCTTTAAGTTGCCAGACGGCTGGAACTGTTTAAATAAAGTACTAAAACCGTCAGGTCAGCCGGAGTAACTCCGCTGATTCTCCCCGCCTGCCCGACACTGCGTGGCTTGACGCGGCTCAGTTTTTCCTTAGCTTCATTTCGCAGATTGGGGACCAGCTGGTAGTCGATATGATCCGGAATGTGCAGAGTTTCCACATTTTTCTGCTTCTCGATCTCGGCAGTCTGGCGCTTGATATAGCCTGCGTATTGAACTTCAATGAGCGTCTGCTGAACCGCCCGTTCAGAGAGCGGGATCGCTTTTAATTCCGGCGCAAATCCGCAGATCTCATCCCAGCCGGTATCCTGTCGTCGCAACCATTCTTCCAGAGTCTGTCCCTGATGCCGGTGCCCCCGAATGAATTCCATGATCTGTGCGATTTCTGCTTCGTACGCCTGGTACTGATTCCAGCGTTCCTGATCCACAGATCCGACGCGATAGCCAATGGGAGTCATCCGCCGATCCGCATTATCCTGCCTGAGCAGTAACCGGAATTCTGCCCGTGATGTAAACATTCGGTAGGGCTCATCAACGCCTTTCGTCACCAGGTCATCAATCAGCACACCCAGGTAAGCTTCGTTTCGATCCAGAATCAGATCTTCTTTTCCGGCAATTTTCAAAGCCGCATTTAAACCTGCCAGCAATCCCTGGCCAGCTGCTTCCTCATAGCCGGTCGTCCCGTTCAACTGTCCTGCAAAATAGAGCCCTGCAACCCGCTTCGTTTCCAGCGTCGGTTTCAACTGAGTGGGAGTTGCAAAATCATATTCGACAGCGTAGCCGTACCGCATGATTTCCGTTTTTTCCAGACCCCGTATGGAATGGATCATTTCATCCTGCACATCACGGGGGAGACTTGTTGAAATCCCATTGCAGTAATACTCGTTCGTATAACGGCCTTCCGGTTCCAGGAAAATCTGATGTGAATTGCGTTCTGAGAATCGCACTACTTTATCTTCGATGGAAGGACAATACCGTGGGCCGGTGGAGTTGATCTGGCCGGAGTACATGGGAGCCCGATGCAGATTCTCATTGATCAGACGATGCACGTGCTCGTTGGTTTCGGTCAGATAACAGGGCATCTGCTGTTGAGTCAGTTTCTCAGTCAGATACGAGAAGGGCTGGGGACGTTCATCCCCGGGTTGTTCTTCCAGCACTGAAAAATCAATCGTGCGGCCATTCAGTCGCGCCGGAGTCCCCGTTTTGAATCGCTGTAATTCAAAGCCCAATTGAGCCAGGCTGTCAGACAGGGTTCCCGTTGTCCCTTCTCCTGCGCGTCCTCCTTTTGTCTTAGCTTCCCCCGTGTGCATGATCGCCTGCAGGAACGTCCCTGTGGTCAGAATCACTGCGCGGGCACGATAGGTCGCATCGCCGTGGACCTGCACTCCGGTGATCTGATCGTTTTCCACGATCAGACTTTTCACGATTTCCTGCCTCAGCGCCAGATTGTCCTGTTGTTCCACCTTCCACTTCATACAGAACTGATAGGCTTTTTTGTCTGCCTGTGCCCGGGGGCTATGCATGGCAGGGCCTTTGGAAAGATTGAGCATGCGGAACTGGATTCCGGTCTCGTCGATGACGCGGCCCATTTCACCACCCAGGGCATCGATTTCGCGAACGATCTGCCCTTTCGCCACTCCGCCAATCGCCGGGTTACAGCTCATCTGACCTACGGTATCGCAGTTCATGGTTAAGAGGGCTGTTTTTGCTCCGAGCCGCGCTGCTGCCAGTGCGGCTTCGCAACCAGCGTGCCCTGCACCAACTACAACAACATCATAATCGTAAGAAACGGACTGACTCATAGTTCTGCTTTGTGTAATAAATGGTTGAAATTCAGACAACTATCTGAAGAGACTGCCACCCGCAGGCGGGTTCAGGTTTAAATGTTCCATGGCGGCCATCGTGACCACACGGCCTCGGGGCGAACGCTGGATAAATCCACAGCGCAATAAGAACGGTTCTACTTCGTCCTCCAGGGTATCCGCCGGGATGTTCAAGGTGTGCCCCAGAGCCTGTACGCCAGCAGGCCCACCGGAAAACGTTTTCACCAGAGCCTCCAGGTACCGCCGATCCTGGCGTTCCAGACCCAGCTGATCAATCTCCAGCATTTCAAAGGCGCGTTTGACTACGTCGTTGGGAATATTACCGTCGGCTTTGCTGGTCGCAAAGTCGCGCGCCCAGCGCAATAGATTATTGGCTTTCCGAGGCGTGCCCCGACTGCGGCGGGCGATTTCATAGGCAGCGTCATCGGTAATGGGTGTTCTCAACTTGCGGGCGTTTCTGCGGACGATTTCCACCAGTTCCAGATCTTCATAAAAATCCAGATGTTCGCGGCGGACAAAACGATCCCGCAATGGAGCCGTCAGCATCCCGCTGCGGGTTGTCGCACCAATCACGGTAAACTTCTGCAGCTTCATATTGACAGTCCGCGCGTTGAGACCTTCACCCAAAGTGATATCCACCCGGAAATCTTCCATTGCGGGATAGATAAATTCCTCGACGGCCGCCGGCATCCGGTGAATCTCATCAATAAACAGAAAGGAACCGTGGCTGGCATTCGTCAGATAGGGCAGTAAATCTTTGGGGGCGCTCAATGAGGGGCCCGAGGTAATCTGCAGTTCCGTTCCCAGCTCGCGAGGCAGCACTGACGCCAAAGTGGTTTTCCCCAACCCGGGAGGACCATCCAGCAGCAAGTGCCCCAGAGGTTCATTCCGCTTGCGGGTCGCATCCAGAAAGACTTCCAGCCGCTCCACGACAGCCCGCTGCCCCACGACTTCACTCAGACGCTGAGGTCGCAACGCATCATCATACTCGGCGTCGTCGGCCAGAAAACTGGAATCCCAGCCGCCTCCATTGCCCGTAGAGTCTTCTTCCGGTTCATCATCGCCTTTAATGACAGGCTCTCGTACCATGCTTACTTCCACACACTGAAATGCATCTCGCCCTGCTGCGTTTCATCCCAACGAAAAGAATTGGCTTGAATCGCCCGGAAGATGCCACCATTAACCTGAATCCCGGTTAATGTACACTACACGAAGCACCACCGCCTCGCTTGACGGCTCGTATCATAGCAAATCAGAGTCCCTGCCGTAAAACCCCCGGAGCAGCTCCCCGCTCTGAAACCGGATTTAATATGACGTAAGCAGGTCGGGAAGAGTCTGCACGGACTGGATTCACATTTCCAACAGCTCATTCAGTCGATTCGGGTCATACACCGATAAGCAACAGCCTTCACCAGAAGCTGAAAAGTGTACACAAAAACAAATCCGATAACGACAAATATCCCACCCACAAGTATTACAGGTAAGGGAGAAACATTCAGAACCTCAACCAGCATAAAGCCGCCGACAACAATTCCCGTTCCCAGCAAAACAGGGATTCCGATAATTGCCAGAAAGACAAGCATCATGCTCAGCAGGTTCTTTTTCGTGAGGTCTAATGAACTGGTAAAGGCTTCGATACCAGGTAGATCCCGATCGATCAGCAGATAGGGATAAGGCCAGAACAGTAAACTCAGAAATAAGCCGATCATAAAGAAGATCATATTGCCAAACCCGACCACCAGTTGAAATACGAAACCGCACAGAATCAGTCTCAGCACAAAGCGGCCTCCGGTAAAGAGATCATTCAACTCAGTTTCTTCCCCAAAGGCAATTTTGAGCAAAACAATCTGAGTGCCTGCTTCAAGATAATTAAGTATCATCACAAGAGCGATGAAGAAGATCAGAAAACCTCCCCCTCCCATCAGAACAGCAAGCGGACCATTATTGAGAAAGAGATCTCTCGTCGCATATACAATCGCAAATCCTGCAAAAAAGATTGCCGCCACAGCCAGCCCGCCCAGCAGACTAGCCAGAAATGGCACAGCCACACAAAGTCCCAGATGCTCGGTATATAATTGCCATGAGCGAGAAAAGACCTCGGCAACCTTAATCTGATTTGGTTCCCATTTCTGGTTGGCCGACTTTTGAATCACCTCCCCACAGTAGTCGCACATCAGTGCATCATGCGGATTGGCAGCACCACACATGGGACATTGAACGTCTGCGGGAGAATCAGAACCGGCCAGAAAGCTTTCACTTTCCGGAACAGTTATCTCGGCATCAAACTGCTCGAAACCATCGTCTATCAGATCCGGTTCCTGTGTGGCTGGCACCGTGATCGGTTCTCCACACTGGGGACATTTCGCACGACGACCTGCCTTGTCATCGGAAGTTTTCAGGACTTTTTCGCATCCGGGACAGCTGAACTCAATCGTCAAAACATCAGGCCTTTTTGCAATTCATCAAAGAATACGATGCACATGATTTTAACCGCTATCATGCACAGAATTCATGACAATTGAAAGTCTGAATATACAATTGAACAAAAAAGAGCCTGCGTGACAGGACTGATTTCCGCATCAGCTGACGAGCCGGGAAAATCAGGACCTGGGATCAGATCGGATTCAGCCCCGATCTTCTGAGAAGCCATTTACTGGTAAGTCATTTCAGCATAGCTCACAGTACCCAGAACCATGGAAAACGGGATAAGCAACACATAAAAGAATGCCATGAATCCCAATAATACCAAAAATCCCAGCGCTGAGGCCTGCCCCCCGGCCTGTTCCAGGGAGGCCAGCATTGCCGCCATCAAACCATAGGGAACCATCGAAACTCCCGTCATGATCAGATAGATCAGGAACATGCTGAGCTTATTCCCGTTTGTGATTTTTCTGGACTCCGTAAAAGCGTCAATGCCCGGTAAATCCCGGTCGATCAGCAGATAGGCATAAGGCCAGAACATGAAAGCAATAATCAAACCCGGGATGATTAAAGCCACAAGTCCAACGGTATAGGCCAGAATAAAAACAATACTGCACAGGATCATTCTGCCTAAAAAAGGACCGCCACTGAAGATCTCTCCCATCCCGGGATACTCATTTCGCACCACCTTCAATAAGTATCGAAGGACTCCCAGCATCAGGTAAAACACCACACTGTAGATAAGCAGGATTGCAATGATGTATAAGAGAACCACGCCTGCAATTATCAGCCCCTGGTCAGCCTGCCCGATGATTAATGCTCCTGCAAAACCAATGGCTCCCAATACCATAAAAACTGCAATAGCGCCTACAACATAGAGCAAATACGCGATGATATGGATTCCAATAATGGACCCCAGGTTCGCTTTATAGACTTCCCAGGTGCGGGAATAAACCTCTCCCACCTTAATCTTGCGGGGCACCCATTCCCCCTTCTGCAGAGTTTCTCCACAGTGCTGACACCGTTTAGAATTGGCGGGGATGGATTCTCCACACATGGGACAATCCATTTGTGCGGCAGCCAGAAAGCTGTCTTCTTCCCGTACAGGGCGTTCCGCCAGGAAGCTGTGTTCTTCCGGAACAGGAGTTTTTAGATCAAGTTGATCAATGCCCTCAAAACCATCATCCACGGGAGCAGAGGGATCAGAGGTATCAGCTGGGGGAACAAGAATCGGTTCGCCGCACTGCGGGCATTTGGCTCGGCGTCCGGCTTTGTCGTCAGAGGTTTTCAGGACTTTATTACAATGCGAGCAACTGAATTCAATCGTCAAAGTGGTGTCCCCTGTCCTGACTGGCTGATATTGACTCGACTATTTACTCGGCGATAACCTCTGCCATAATTTCATCTGGAATATTAAAATTCGCGGTTACGCTTTGCACGTCATCGTGATCTTCCAGCGCTTCCATGAGTTTCAATACTTTTTTACCATCTTCTACTCCCAGATCAACGGTAGTATCCGGAATACGCGAGAGTTCTGACAGATTGGTGGGAATGTTGCGTTTTTCAAATTCTTCTGAAACCTGCTGAAATGCATCAATACTGCAGGTGACTTCAAAGACATCCCCGTTCGCGGAGACATCGTCAGCGCCGACTTCCAGGGCAACTTCGAATAACTCATCTTCCTCAATCGCATCAGCGGGAATCAGGAACAGGCCTTTGCGTTCGAACATCCAGGCAACACAACCGGTGCTTCCCAGGTTTCCGCCATGGACTTCAAAGATCTTGCGCACTTCACCGGCGGTACGATTACGGTTTTCGGTCAGGATATCACAGAGCACAGCAACACCAGCAGAACCATAACCTTCGTAGACCAGTTCTTCAAAATTTTCGCCGGATAATTCACCGCAGCCTTTTTTGACGGCACGGTCGATATTCTCTTTGGGCATACTGGCTTTACGGGCTTTGTCGATGGCGTATCGCAAAGCCAGGTTCATGACCGGATCTCCCCCGCCATGCTGTGCCGCCACGATAATCGCACGACTCAGCTTACCAAAGAGTTTACCCCGTTTCTTATCGACCACCCCTTTCTTGGCGGCGATATTTGCCCAATGAGAATGACCTGCCATTTGTAATTTTACTCAGCTTTTAATATGTGTGGAATCACTGCGAACGAAGGACGCAGAAAAGTAGAAAACCGGGCCTTATATTACTAAAATCGTGCAGGGAAAGAAATCGATTACTGGTTCAGTTTTTTCTGAAGCTGATCAATCAATTTCTGGTCTACAGGAGAGGACTGCTGCGCTTCTTCGAGCGCTTTCTTCCAGAGCTCATTTGCCTCTTTGGTTTTATTGAGTTTGTGATAGCAGTCTGCCAGATGGTCCAGAATTGTGCTGTCTCCGCCGCCGGGAAGCTTGCTGGCTTTCTCAAGATATCCAGCCGCTTCCTGATAACGTTCCAGTTTGAATAAAACCCAGCCCATACTGTCAAGATATGCCATATTGTCCGGCTCAGACTTCAGCGCGATCCGAATCATCTTTTCGGCTTTTTCCAGGTTTTTATCCTGGTCGGCGTAGAGATATCCCAGGTCATTATTGATAGAGGGATTTTCAGGATCATCCGCCAGCATCTCTTCCAGAACGGCTTCCCCTTTACCAATATCCCCTTGTTGAACGTAGGTATTGGAGAGCATCATCTTCACCTGGTAGATACGCTCTTTCTGCTCCGGATATTTCTTGATGAAATCCTGCATCTGAACAATGGCTTTATCCCAGTCACGGCTGTGATAGTATATCCAGGCATGCTGATAATCCAGCAGAGGGAACTTGGGAGCGGCCTGTCGCGCTTCTTCATTGACTTTGATGGCCGCTTCTGTCTCGCCATTTCGTTCGCGGGCATCCGCCAGAAAGTACAGCAGGTTAATCCGCTGAGGCGCCAGCAACGGGTTTTCAACTGCTTGCTGCAACAGGACTGCCAGTTCTGCATACTTGTCTTCTTCGCGTAACAGCTGACTATATTCCTGCAAAATCAACAGCGTCCAGTTGCCGCGAACCTGTGGTTTTTCATGCTTGGAAGCGGAATCCATGGCAAACTGATAAAACTCAGCTGCCGCCTGCTTCCGATCAGCCTCAGAAGCGAGCTTGGCAATCATGAATGCGGAAAACACATCCAGGCCGGGCGGATCTTTTTTCTTCAGCTTCTCCGCTTCCGCAATCAGTCCCTTTACCAGTTCCGGATCCTGGGACATCTTTTCCAGATTGGACTGGATTCGTTGAACACCATCCCCCGTCTGCACAATCTTAGAAAGCGTCTCGATCAGTTGCGTATATTTCTGATTTTTCTGATACAGGGACAACAGTCCTGCCAGACCTTCCGTATCAGAAGATTCTCCGATTGATGCGAGATAAGTCTTCTCTGCTTCATCAAAGCGATCGTTTTCTCCATATTGTTCTGCCAGATAATAATGCAGAGTCCGGTTGAAGCGATCCTGTTCCGCGAGCTTTTCCAGTTGGGGAATCACATCATCTTTACGATCCAGTGCCGTTAAGATTTCCGCTAAAAATTCGTAAGCCCTGCGACCTTTGGACTGCAGTTGCTCATCGAAATAGGACTGCAGTGAATCCAATGCCTGCTGATATTGCTTGGACTGAAAATAAACCTGCGCCAGATGATACTTCAGAATGCCGGGACGTCCCTTCTGCGATTCTGCTGCTTTATTAAAAGCTTCTACCGCCAGTTTAAGACGATCTGTTTCCAGAAAGGACTGGCCAATCCGTTCATACAGCTTGCCCTGCTTGGCTTCGAGCTGTGAACGTGTATTGTACTCGAATGTGAATTCTTCCGGTTTGCTGAGGGCACGAAATACGACTTCCCAGCACTGGGCGGCTTCTTCTTTTTTCCCCAGTCGTTCATACAGGTTTGCCTGATCATGCTGAATAATGACATAGACTCCCGACTTCTTATCAATGGAAGGGGAATCCGACGCCTTTTTCAGGAAAGTGACTGCCTCTTCAAAGCGTCCCTGTCCTGCCATATGCAGCCCCAGCTTTCGCATCAGCTCATAATCTTCAGGATCGAGTTCCACCGCCTTCTGGGCATATTCAATCGCTTCTTCAGTTTTATCCAGCCCCGAAGCCAGTCTGATCAGAACCCGGTAAATTTCAATCGAATTGGGATTATATTCCATTGCCTTTTTATAGGCATCGTAGGCACCGATGAAATCGTTACGCGCCTCACGCATCCGCCCGGTCATATACCAGGCAGCGGAATCAATTTCTTTCTGATCCATGGGAGTGCGTGGTGCAGCAGGCACAAAAGGGAGCACCACATCATCGGCAACCCCTTCTTCCAGGGTGAAGACTTTAGGCGCTTTCTGCTTCTGCGTATCTTTCTCAGCCCCTTTCTTCCCCGGCATTTTCGCAGACAGGTTTTCCTGGCCGGTGGTCACGAGGCATATCGCCAGCAACAGTAACAGACAGGTCCTCAGAATTGGCGTCCGGGGAAATCGACTCATCTTTCAACTCCATTATCAGAAATAGAGAATCTCTATACTTAATCAGTAGCCGGCAACTGCAGGCGCGCAACGATCTGCCGGGCCTGTTCATTGTAACGCGTCTTCACCACCTTCTCCAAGCCTGGTTTGACCGGAATCCGCTATTTTCACTGGGGGGAGGCAGAAGTACTGGCAGGAAATCAAGAGAGGAAACAGCCGTTTCAGGCGAAGCCGTCAGTCAGAAACACCTGGTTTATGAAACTGACCGCTTATTTTTTGGAAGAAGAGGATTTCTTTTTCGGAACTTTTTTCGTCGTTGCAGGGCGTTTTGCTGCAGGGGTTTTCTTCGCCGTTTTTTTGACCGATTTATCAGCGGCTTTCGTTTTTGCGGGAACCTTCTTTTTGACTTTGGTTGCCGTCTTTTTTGTTTTTGAAGACGCTTTGGCTTTCTTCTTTTTCACCACTTTTTTCTTTTGCTTTGAAAGCGGTTTGGCAAACATGTCTTCCATGCGGCTGGGGGCATCCATGAGGTCGACGCCATCCTCGGGCAGTGGATTTTTTGCCAGATCGAAGTCAGCCGCCAGTTCCTCGTCGGTCGCCAGGCATCGTAACAGGTGACTGAATAACGGCGCGTCTGTTTTCCTCACCGACGATTTCAGACTCTCGCTGGCAGTCTCTATTGATTCGTCTTCGGGCAGCAGTCCCAGCCACTTGCTTGCATTCAGAATCTTTTCATCAGCGGGTACCAGGTGGCTTCCCAGGACAACCTGTAAAGTATGATTCAAGACAAACGGTGTCAGGGTTTTCATACGGGACAGCTGCTTCTGCGCCTGCTCCAGTGTCTTCTTTCGCAGCATCTCCAGGTCGAAACAGAACTCTTTATCAAAGGTGTACTGCAGCACTGTCCGGATGCGGTAAGCACGCCATTCGGCATCTCCCACATTTACAAACACGGATTCCAGTTCGGAAATCGTACTGACACGAATCTCGTTCAGATCATGAAAGCCATCCAGCAGGGCATCGAATACTTCGTCCGCTTTTTCGTTTGTTGTATTTTCCAGACAGATTGCATGCAGAATGGTCTCCAGTACGGGACGATCATACTTTGGTAAAGTTGCTGAGTAGCGTTTCTTAAGCGACGCAATCAGCTTTTTGCAAACAGCCTGTTTATCCGATGTGGAAATTTTTTTAGCAACCATATCTGTCTGTACAATATTTGAGATGTATCAATTGGAGTGTAAGAAAACAGTTCATTTCATGAATGGAAGCACTGCCTGCTATTCATGAAGAGTCTCTTCGTCAGTGCCCCGCTGTTCTTCCGAAGAAGAATTTTCCGCTAACTCTTCCGCTTCTCTCTCGACCTGTAACTCATCCAGAATACGAATCGTATCCAGCGCATCTTTCACGGCAGTGTCCTGCACAAATTTGATCACGGGAGTGTATCGGGTTTGAATCCGATCTGCGATTTTGGACTGGATAAATCCCTTCGCAGATTCCAGGCCGTGCATACAGAGTGCTTTTGCCTTCTCATCTCCCATGATCGAAATATAAATCTTGGCTGACTGCACATCAGGTGCAACTTCAACATGCAGGACTGTCACATTCTTGATCCGGGGATCGCGCAAATGCAGCAGAATCGTTGTACTTACTGTTTCTAATATCGCCTGTGCGATTTTTGCTAATCGACGTGATGTCATTCAGTTTCCACCAGCATTCCTGTTTGAATTGAACCAGCTTATGAACTGGATTCGAGTGTTCGTTTCACTTCATTAATCCGGAATGCCTCCAGCAGGTCTCCTTCTTTAATATCATTGAATCCGGCAAGCAGGATACCGCACTCCATCCCTTCACGAACTTCCTTGACATCGTCTTTTTCACGTTTTAATGAAGCAATCCCATACTGATTCAGAATCTTCTGATCCCGAATCAGATGTACGCGGTCATTTCGATTAATCGTGCCATTCAGCACGCGACAACCGGCGATTTTACCATAGCGGCTGATCGAGAACGTCTGCAGGACCAGAGCACGCCCGGTCTGTTCCTGAACCAGTTCAGGACGAAGCATGCCTTCGAGTGAAGCCCGTATGTCATCAACGACTTCATAAATGATACTGTAACGACGAATTTCCACATCTTCCTGTGTCGCCAGGTTCAGGGCACGATCTTCTGCCACGACATGGAAGGCAACAATGATTGCATTCGAGGCACTCGCCAGATAAACGTCACTCTCGTTGACGCCGCCGATCCCGTCATGCAGAATTTTGACCCGAACTTCGGGATGTTCAAATTTATTGATTTCACTGCGAAGCGCTTCGAGTGAACCTGGTGTATCCGCTTTGAGGATCAACGGCAGATCCTGAATTGCCCCTTCCACTGCTGACCCCAGAATATCTTCCAGAGTCCGGGGACCACCACTATGCCGGGCCAGCGTATCGGCTCGCCCTTCATGCCGTCGTTCTTCTGCCAGCTCGCGGGCCTGATCAATGGTTTCCACAACCACAAAGTGATCGCCGGCTCCCGGTACGGAATCCAGACCAGTCACCTTGACCGGCGTGGAAGGCGGTGCTTCTTCAATCTGCTGATCCAGATCATCATACATGGCGCGAATATAGCCGTACGACTTACCACAGATCACGGCATCACCAATGCGGAGCGTCCCTTTCTGCACAATCAGCCAGGCGACCGAACCACGACCTTCATCGCGGAAACCTTCCAGACAGGCTCCCACGGCAGGCCGATTGGGATTGGCCTTGAGTTCATGCAACTCGGCGGTCAGCAGCAGTGTCTCCAGCAGGTTATCCAGCCCCATTTCCTTTAAAGCGGAGACGCGGACCACATCGGTTTCCCCACCCCATTCTGAAGGAAGTACATTTTGTGTGGTCAGTTCCTGCAGGACTTTCTGCTCATTGATATCTGGCAGATCGATCTTGTTCATTGCCACGACCATCGGAACCCCGGATGCTTTCACATGGCTGATACTTTCAGCCGTCTGAGGCATGACCCCGTCATCGGCGGCAACCACCAGTACAACCATATCAGTCACATTCGCTCCCCGCGATCGCATCTCGCTGAATGCGGCGTGACCGGGTGTGTCGACAAAGGTCAGTTTATGGCCGTTATATTCGATCTGATAAGCGGCGATATGCTGGGTAATTCCCCCCGCTTCTCCTTCAACCACTTTGATTTTCGATTTTCTCAGTGTATCAACCAGGGTTGTTTTACCATGGTCAACGTGTCCCAGAACCGTGATAATCGGCGGACGGGTCACCAGATCTTCGGGAGCATCTTCCTGTTCAATAATTTCGGTGACAGATTCCAATGCGCCTCTTTGCCGTTTAAAGGTTAAATCGACCCCCAGTTCCATCGCGACCGCCAGGGCTACATCTTCTTCGATGATCTGGTTAATCGTAACCATCTCACCAAACTCTTTGAACATGATGGACATGATGGCTTTCGCAGGACGTCCCATTGCTTCGGACAGACTCCGCACTGTCATGGGGACTTCTACTTCGACGTCGGTCTTGTGGACGATATTCCCGGAATCATGCTTCCGCCTGGAACGTCGAGGACGACGACCAACGACATCCTGCTGCTCCGAACCCTCTCCCGAGAACCCCCGGCGGCCTTCCTTACGTTGCTCGCGGCGCTGTTTGCGTGCCTCGACCAGGCTCAGGCTGCCACGACGGTTTTTCCCATCATCATCCTGAGGATCGCGGTCCTTGTCCTTTTTCTTCTGTTCGGTATGCTGAGCCAGATGAGCAGCCAGTGGGCTTTTCTGCTCCAGAATATCTGCCGTCAAACGAACTTCCGGCTTTTGAGCCTTCTCTTCTTTTTTCTTGGGTTTGGGGACCACCGGCTGCTTATACGCAGGAGGCGCTGCCACGTTTGGTAAAGCAGACTTCGGCTTCGGCTTCGGCTGGCAATTCTGTCAGCGCAATCTCGCCAGGAGCTG
>NZ_CAXAVM010000053.1:0-36867 GCF_963972345.1 uncultured Gimesia sp.
GATCAGTCGGTACATCCAGCCGGCTGAACCGGTATACCAGGTCCATCCCCCGCGACCAGTGTGTGGCTGGACCCCATAGACATCAGCGGCCACGACATACGGTTCTACACGGTAGGTTGAAATCTCTTCCGGGGTAGAGCCATGCAAAACAGGATTGATGAGTGAGAACAATTCCCAGGCCCGTTTGCTGTCTCCCATCGCGGCGGTTGCCATGACTGTCCAGATTGCACTGTGAGTATATTGACCACCATTTTCACGAACGCCGGGTACGTAACCTTTAATATAACCCGGGTTGAGGTCTGACTTGTCGAAGGGGGGATCGAGTAACTGGATCAGTCGGTCATCGCTTCGCACCAGGCGGCGATTCACGCTTTCCATAGCAACACTGGTTCGATTTTCCGGGCCAGCACCAGAGAGAATCGACCAGCTCTGTGCGATGGCATCGATCTGGCATTCTTCATTCGCAGCTGAGCCTAGAGGCGTGCCATCATCAAAGTAGGCGCGGCGATACCATTCTCCATCCCAGCCATGCTCTTCGATATTCCCGCGGAGTCGTCCTGCTTCCAGTGTGTAGCGATCAGAGAGTGCTTCATCGCCTTGGCTCAATGCCAGCTCGGCAAACTGAGTGAGTACATGAAACAGAAAGAAACCGAGCCAGACGCTCTCCCCGCGTCCTTCTGCGCCAACAAGGTTCATGCCATCATTCCAGTCGCCACAGCCCATCAATGGGAGGCCATGCTCACCAAACCGCAGTCCGTTATCGATGGCGCGAATACCATGTTCAAAGAGTGTGCCAACTTCATCTGAGATTTGCGGCAAATCGTAATTGGATTCTTCATCATCATGCAGCGGGCGTGATGTCAGGAAAGGCACACTTTCGTCGAGGATGCCTGTGTCTCCGGTGATTCCGACATAACGGCAGATCGCGAGAGGCAGCCACAGATAATCATCGGAGAAATGAGTTCGAACACCTCGTCCGACCGGGGGATGCCACCAGTGTTGTACATCTCCTTCGCGAAACTGATGCGCTGCGGCGCGGAGCAGGTGCTCTCGTAGAATCTGCGGCTGTGCATAGACCAGAGCCATGGCATCCTGCAGTTGATCGCGGAAGCCAAAGGCGCCACCCGACTGATAAAATCCGGAGCGAGCCCACATGCGGCAGGCCAGAGTCTGATAGAGGAGCCAGCCATTCGCCAGATAATTAACCGAAGCATCAGGAGTTTCCAGATGAATGACTCCCAGAGTTCGACTCCAGTAATCCCAGACGCCTTCAATCGCGCGATGCGCACTTTCAACCGTGCGATACTGTTGTGCCAGCGCTTTCGCTTCTGCAACTCCGCCAGCAGCGCCACTGGTGAAACTGATAATTCGCTCCTGTCCGTCTGCTAACTGTACTGGAACCTGAATCGCCGCGCAGGGATCATAGCCTGCGCCGACGCGACCGGAGAGTCGCTTACGTCGCAAGGCGGACGGATTGTCAAATTTGCCATTACGTCCAATAAACTCAGTACGGTCACCCGTAATCGAACGGTTGGTTTCACTGCAATTGAAAAAGGCGACACGGTTCCCAAACTCGGGACTATAAACGTTACGTGCCAGGATGGCATCACTCGCGGGATCGATTTCCGTTACGATGTGCATTGCAGATTTGCTGCGCGAATCGCCCAGGACCAGTTCCCAGTAACCGGAGACGGACAGTTCCCGCGAACGTCCCGAGCGGTTTGTGATTTTCAGTTTACAGAATTTGACCGGCGCATCGGTCGCCACGTAGACACTCAGTTCCGTTGTCAGACCGTCTTCGGTGTAATCAAAAATACTATAGCCGAACCCATGTCTGATAATGTATGTATTTTGTCCCCGCTTCGGTTGTGGAGAGGGAGACCAGAACAGACCGGTCTCTTCATCCCGAATATAAATTGCTTCACCGCTGATATCGGAGACAGGATCATTATGCCACGGGGTCAGTCGGAATTCATGGCTGTTTTCCGCCCAGGTGTAAGCGCTGCCTCCTTCCGAAACAACGGTACCAAGCTGCGCATTGGCAATCACATTGACCCAGGGCGCAGGTGTTGTCTGACCTGCAGCCAGAATGGTGATGTATTCGTGGCCATCCTGACTGAAGCCCCCCAGTCCGTTAAAAAATGCCAGGTCATAGTGGGGATGATCATTTGAGACAGGCTGCGTCTTCAGAACACGACTCGGAATCAGATAGGGAACTGCAACATCCGTTCGCCCGAATCGCTCCGCCTGTTCCTGTAATGTTCCTGCATCATCTAATAAGACAATTCGTGCTACAGTCTGCAATAAGATACGGTCTTCTTCTGATATCTGTTCGCCACGACGTATGAAGATACCGCCGGGTCTGTCGATGAGTACAGCTTCCGAGCTTGCGGCAACCAGGTCAGCGATCTCATCCTGCAATGACTGTCGATACACTGAATCGTCTTCGTTCCAGATGACCAGATCGACGGCAAGTCCTTTCAAACGCCAGTAGGCATGTGCCTGTACCGCCTGCTTTACGAGCCCGATTCGTTTATGGTCGCGAATTCGAACCAGCACGATGGGCAGGTCCCCTGAGATTCCGTATCCCCACAACCCCGATTGTCCCTGTCGATTGAGATTGAGAATACTTGTTTTGGCACGCCTGAGAGATGATGCATAAATGATTGAACTGGCCAGTCGGCCATAAATCTGCGCATCCATTTCAGAAGCGCTTAATTGCTGCAACAGAATATGACCGTGGGTCCAGGCAAGATCAAACACACGATCGGCCAGACTGTGATCGCTGTATTTTTCAGACAACGCTTCGACGCCAGCCCGTGTCTCCGAGACTCCCGTGACGATATCAATACTAACCGCTTCGTTAGGGAGTAACAGTACCGTCTGGCGAATACTGACCACAGGATCGAGTACCGGTCCGGCAGAGTTGGAAAGTGGAGCAATTTTATCGAAAACAATTGGCGCTGCCAGCGTACGCTGGCGGCCGATGAACTGCATACGGTCTGTCTCATAAGAGGGTGTTCCAATTGTGACTCCTCTGACGGTCATCATGTGTGTCATCCATGGCGGATGTTCTTCGGCAGAGCGGGGACGCCGGGTGCAGTAAATCGCCTTGTGATGGGGGACCAGTTCCGTTTGTACAAACAGATTGCTGAAGGCGGGATGTGCCTCATCCTGGGGTTGAACTGCTAACACGACTTCAGCATAACTGGTCACTTCAATCCTGCGCGATGACTCGGATCGATTCGTGAGTGTCACGCGCCGCAGTTCGATGTCGTCTTCCGGTGAGACACTGATTTGAGTATACGTTTCAATGCCCGTATCTGAGCGGCGGAACTCGGCCCGCGCCTGGGTGAAGATCGCTTCATAGCCTTTGGTGAGACTGGTGGTCGGCTGCCAGGAATTCGACCACATGACTTTGCTGTCAACGTCGCGCAGATAACAGAAGCTGCCATAATTATCTCGAGTGGCATCTTCACGCCAGCGCGTGACTGCCAGATTATGCCATCTGCTGTAGCCGCCTCCGGCACTGGATACCACAACGTGATATCTGCCGTTAGAGAGCAGGTGGGCTTCCACTACGGGACTGTCAGGATTAGTAATCACACGCATGCTTCCCGTTTCTTCTGGAGATGCAAGGTGAGTTGCCCGTGTTTCGCTTTCATGAGGGAGAACCGGCGCTATTGCCCTGGGAACCCGTTCCTGTAAGAGCAGTTCCGCTGCCCGCAGCATGGGGTCAGCGAGAAAGCGGCGCTGCATCGGTTTATCAAGCAGTACATATGCCAGAGAGAGCAGGCTCATCCCTTCATGGTGAGCCATGAACTGTTTCACCGTTACACTTTCAGCGCCAGGTGGTAATCGTGAAGGTGTGTAGTCGACTGCTTCATAGAAGCCACAGGCCCCCAGTTGACCATCTGCAGCCAGGTGCTGGAGATTCTCACAGGCAGCCTGCGGTTCGACCATTAACGCCAGCACACTTGCATACGGAGCAATGACCAGGTCTTCCGCCAGTCCCCGTTTCAGTCCCAGGCCGGGGACTCCAAATGCTCGATACTGATATGTCCGGTGTTGGTCTATCGTATTGTAACCGGATTCAGAAATCCCCCAGGGAACTCGATATTGCCGTCCGTATTCGATTTGTCTTCGCACGGCTGCGTGATAAGTACGATCGAGCAGCGTATTCTCGTAATTGGGCATTACCAGCAGTGGCATCAAATATTCAAACATGGAGCCACTCCAGCTTAACAATGCCGGCAGGCTTCCCGCGCTGGTCAGCAGACGTCCCAATGCAAACCAGTGCTCCTGGCCGAATTGCCCCTGCGCAATGACGATATAACTGGCCAGTCGTGCTTCTGAGGCGAGCAGGTCATAGTAACCAGGATCAAGTCGCCGCTCGCTGACGTTATAGCCAATTGCAAATAAGTCTCGGGATGAATCATACAATAATCCGAAATCCATATCTGCTAATTCGCGACATTGTAAAGCCAGTTCCTCAAACGCCCTGATTCTGGCACTTGCACGTTCAGCGGCAATACCTGTTGAGGCACCTAACTGCACCAGCCAATCACAGGTTTCACTATTTGCGACCTGTTTTGCCTCCTGGATCAGCGGCAGCAAGGTTGTTTGCAGCTTTGCGACATCTCGCAACCCTGTAGCGTTATCTAACTGTTTGAGGGCGACTGCCAGCTGTTTCAATTCCGTACTCTGATGATCGGAGTGAACGTCTTCCCAAACATCGGGAGATTTGGGGAGAGTGAGCCAGACTGCCAGGTGCAGCAGGTCGGCCCGATGTTCCTGACAGGATCGCTCATAAGCGAGTACCCACCACATGAGTTCCGGATTCGAGTCTGCTAATGTAATGAGCTCAGCTGCTTCTACTGTCATTTGTGCCAGCAGAACATTCGCAGCCTGCAGCGAATCAGGAGCGCGATTCAGCACTTCGATCTGTCGTTCAATTCTGCGACGAAAGTCAGCGTCTATCGACTTTCCGTCAAAATTCAGAATCACATCCAGCAGAACCCGCAGCGTATCACGCAGGCCTGCAAACATGCGTTCGGGCATCAGGTTCGCTTCGCTCAGTTCTCGAAAGCCGCTACTGAGAACCAGTAGATCTGCAGCTAAATTCCCGCTGTCAACCAGGGAAACATATCGGGGGTGCAATGGTTGAAGTGTGCGCGTGTCGTACCAGTTGAAGAAATGTCCTCGATGACGTTCCATCCTGTCCAGTGTCTTAAAGGTCTTTCGAGTTCGATTGAGGAGCTGAGAGGCAGAGCAGTAGCCGAAATCGTAAGCCGCCAGATCGGAGAGCAGTGCCATACCAATATTGGTGGGGCTCGTCCGTGTCGCTATCTCCAGGTTGGGATTCTGCTGAATATTGTCTGGTGGCAGCCAGTTCTCTTCTTCCGTGACATACTCTTCGAAGTACCGCCAGGTTTTTCTTGATAGCTTTTCCAGAAAATGATGTTCTAATTCGGAGAACTGTATTCCACGTCTGGTAATCGGCCGGCTGAGCCACCAGGCTATGATTGGTGATACAAACCAGATCACAAGCCAGGGCAGTGCCCAGAAGAAAATCTCTGGTTCACTGTAATAGAGTAGTAACGCCAGAAAGATGGCTGACGCGGGAGCGATCATCATCTGGTAAATGGTACCAATCAAGTTACCATCATTTCCCCGTTCCGAATCGCTGGCTGTTTTCCATTCGAGGAGTCGTCGCTTTGTCCAGAATACACGGACCAGTGTGCGGATAATCGCGTCGCAGCAGATATATGCTTCATAAGGTAAAAATACCAATGACAGGAAGTTCTGCGCCAGCGGTCGTCCCGTTGCCTGCAGTTTCTCGCGTACATGCAGGCGCGAAGGTAAATCGACCGGCTTCTGAAGCAAACTGGTCAGTGTATCCAGAATTGTGGGCAGAAATACAATACAGGCTAAGAACAGCAATGACTCTGCAGCCAGTTCAGGCATCAAGTACCAGGAGAGGAGCAGTATACTCAGCATGGCAAGCGAAATCAGACTGCGACGCAGGTTGTCAAAGATCTTCCACCAGGAAAGGGCAGAGATCGGATTCCGCACCGACCTGCCAGCACGATTTCGGACCCAGGGAAACAACCAGCCAACGATCTGCCAGTCTCCCCGAATCCAGCGATGTCGGCGTCCGATATCTGCCAGGTAACGCGATGGATATTCTTCGTACAGAGTCACGTCACTGACCAGGGCGGAGCGACAATAGGCTCCTTCAATCAGGTCATGACTCAGAATCGTATTTTCAGGAAAGTTATTGCAGGACATTTCAAAGGAATCGACATCATAAATTCCTTTGCCGATAAATGATCCCTCGCCGAATAAATCCTGGTATACATCTGAAACAACCCGCGTGTAAGGATCGATTCCGGGGTCGCCTGCATACAACTGCACGAAGTGTGATTGCTGTGCACTATTCAGGCTGACCGCGACACGCGGTTGAAGGATCGTGTGTCCTTCGACGACGCGCGATTTACGTGCGTCAAAAACAGGATGATTCAAACGATGTGCCAGTGTGCCTACCATCAATCGGGCTGCATCCCGCGGTAATTGGGTATCAGTATCGAGTGTGATGACATACTTCACTGATTGTAGAATTTCGATTTCGCCGACCATTTCAGTAAACAGGCCTTGTTTACCGCGCAGTGTCGCATTCAGGTCTGCCAGTTTACCGCGTTTGCGTTCGTGCCCCATCCAGACTCCTTCTTGCGCATTCCATTCGCGAGAACGGTGAAAGAGATAGAATATATTAGAGCGATCAGACGCATATGTCTGATTCAGGAGTTGAATGCCGTCACGTATCAGACTCACGAGCTGCGCATCAGCTGGTAACACCTCAGCATCGGCATCCACCAGGTCGGTGACCAGGGCAAAATGCAAGCTGGGATCACGATTGGCGAGATACCGTACTTCCATTCCCTCCAATAAATGTTCAATACCAGCGGCGCTTGTCAGCATTGTGGGTACTGCCACCAGGGTGCGGTGCTCAGGCGGAATTCCCTGTTCATAATCCATCCGTGGCAGCGATTGCGGTCGAAACAGTTGCATCGAAAACCAGTTGACAATCCCCATTCCCAAATGCGAGGCACAAATCAGAACCGGGATCACAAGCAGGGCGAGCCCCAGCCAGTTCACACTGGAATAGTGGGCCGCAGCGAAGAAGAGTATCGTCGCAGCAAGTATGAAGAACGTCATGCTGGACAGGTAACAGATCAGGGGAACCCGCCGGCGTAACTTGTCCAGCATGACGGCAGGGGTCAGCCGCATTTCGACCAGACACTCTAATACCGGACGTCCATGGTCGATCAGATAATAACCTACATGAGCGGCACGGTCTTCTGGATTATCACTCGCATGATTTTCGGCCAGTTGAACCGCTTTGAGGGCGACATCATACTCAGTGAATTTGCTACGTCGGGCAATGCCTTCAACAGCTCGTCGATAACGATTTCGTGTCGCAAAATCCATCTGTGCATAGATGTGTGAAGGGTCTCCCGTCAGTGTTCGTTCTACCAGACTGTGCTTTTCAATAAAAAGGCGCCAGTCGTTGGAATTCAAAAAACGCAGGCTGTTGATACTGTTTCCTATCGAAACCTGATCGACGGCCTGGGCCTGGCCTTCCGTGTGCACCACTTGTTCGATCGTTAATACCTGGTCAGCCAGGCGATGTTCGAGCCAGCTGTTTGCAAAAGCAAAGTTGGGATTCTGGCCTTGGAGATGGCGGGTCAGCTCGGCCAGAAATGCACCTGAGAGATTAGGGTTGGTACGAGCCATATCTGCCAGAACTAGAATCAGGTCTGTCGGTTTCTGCTCGACCACCTTTACCATGCGATCTGCCCAGTCGTTTGCCAGGTCACGGTCGCGCCGTGCAGCAGCAATTCTCACTGCAACCCGGCGCAGATTTTCGATCAGGGCCAGTCGCAACATTAATGGTAATGCCCATAATTCGCCGAGTTTCAACGTCTGGACTGACTCATAAGAGGCAATGAAGCTGTCCAGGCTGTGGGCATCAATCCGACCATCAACGTGAGCGATCAGTTCGAGTGCGATGTCATAAACGCGCGGATAACTGACAGCGGGGCCATTTGCCAGACGTGGCAGTTCCCGGCTGTAAGAGGGTGGTAACAGACGCCGGATGGCACGAATCTGCTCTTCTACCAGATAGAAGTTGTCCAGCAGCCATTCTGCCGCTGGTTCGATCCGGCGATTCAGATCTTCTGCGGCTGCCACCAGATCGTACGTTTCATTTAAGATACGCTGGTTTTCATCGAGCCGTGGTAACAGCTCATCTCGTGCCTGGCCTGATGCCAGTTTATGGGACGCAGCGATGATCTTTGCGTGTCGTTCGAGCTGATCAATACTAAAGAGTTCTGCGCGAAGTGGCGCTTCATCAATGGGCCTGATAAGCGAAGGTTCCTGATGGCGAAACTGTTGGAAAGAAATCAGTCGGTACAGTTTCTGCCAGATACCGGGAACATGCATTAAGCCTCCTAAAGCCCAACTCCATCTCCTGGAGAAAGGGGTGTTGGCTCAATTATAGGACGCCTCAAGGTAATTAGCAATCAGGTGTAATTTCTTCCTGTGCAGGTTTCTCTGGCAACTGGGTGTATCTCTTTCGTTAATTGCATCCACACTTTCTGCAGCGACATTCTGTCGGATTTCATGAGTCACTTGTTGGAGGAACTCGGATCTAATTAAGAATACCATCCCAGAAATAGAGCTGCCCATGCTCTGCTTTTACCGCTTTGACTTCTCCATCCTGCGACACGATCAGTCCGATCGCCCCTTCCGATTTATGACAGAATGAAAAGACAGACTGATGCCGCAATCCCCATTGATCGCATAGATATTTACGGCCGGAAGAAGCATCTTCTACTTGCGAACCTGGCGGCAGTAAAACGGGAAACCGTACTCCAAACCCCTGGATTCGCAGGTGTTCATCCAGCAGGACGGCACCATCGACGGCCGCCAGCAGACTGATCTGACTGATCCCGCGAATTAACTGCTGACTTCCCCGGCGGAGGTCAAGTTCTGCCTGTCTCTTTTCTGACTCGGCTGATGGATCTGGATTTTCATTCGCCTGACGTAACCCATCATCGAGAATTTTATACGTCACAATTTTCTCAAACAGTCCCGAATGATCAGAAACGGTATATGTAATATGGGCATGTTGTTTTTGAACTGGCAGCGGAGTGATCACAATGCTCCCCCCGTGTCTTCTTAAGTTGATACGCTCCAGTATGGCGAGAAGGGAGGTTGTATAGATATTTAACAGGGAATGTATTTCCTCTTCTTCAAGCGAACTTTTTACCAGATTTCGGTAGAGACCTGAGGAGACGAGCCCTGCGATCACCTGACGAAAGAAAATTCCCAATGGATTTGTGCCGGTCTGGAACAGATTCTCCTGGGGAAAAATCACGCGGCCATCCCGCAAACGGACCAGGCCAGATCGTCCCTGGGAGACCATCAGGGTTCCGGGACCTTCAATGGTGATCATCAGGCAGTCGGGAGGAAAGTCTTCCGGTTGCATGGGAGTTGCGGGAGGATCGCCGGCAGAATGTTGTACCCAGGCATGGCCATGTTCAAAGAAGCCCCAGATGGATAACCATTCTTCCCGCTGGTAACAACCAATGACGGTCTGGCGGTGTTGCGTCACAGGAGACAGTCGGACCAGTTCGGTATCGGTCAATACTACAGGTTCTGTGAGTTGCAAAGCCTCTTTCGGAATTGCTTCTAAAGAAGCATATGCCACAACACAATGAACTAATCGCTGTTCGCTGGTGCGAAATGAAGCGTGGTAGCAGGTATCCAGTAAACGTCGAAGTATCTGATCTTGAGGCAACTCAAACTTTGGATCAGAAACATTCTGCCAGCGTGTTTTAATTACTTCCAGCAAATCTTTTGGAAAAGCATATTCAATCATGAAACCTCTCTCTGGACCTGCTTGACCGTCAGTATCACACCAGTTATCTGTCCCTGTCTGTTAAAGCCGTTTCAGGATATACCAGCTTATCTTCACTTGGGAATTTTGAGCGATTCACTTTGAACAGAAAGCTTCCCCTCCGATCGAGGAAGATTGTTCTTAAAGTGCTCCATGACATGCTACAGCATCGGTGCCACTTCATCAACTTGAACCATGATGAGATCTCCGGGGTGCACTATGGAAAATGCACAGTCGATGGCCTGGAGTGGATCGATGATGAACTCAGTCTCCATTTCGGAAAAGCCGGTTTTTAGCGCGCCAGACTTGACCAGTTCAGGTGTTTCTCCCAAAACCCGATTTCGGGGATCGATGTCCGCCAGAATGATGTGATCGTAAACAGAAGCTAATGCAGCGCCAAATTCCCTGATGTTGTCATCTGTTCGATTCCCTGTACCATGCGCAATTACGATTTTGCGACCATTGCTGATTTGCGGTAACGCAACGCCGAGGGCATTAATCGCTGGCACATTATGCCCGTAGTCGAGAATGACCTTGAACGTCACAAAGTCAATGAGGTTCATTCTGCCCGGATTCTGAGTGGCACTCGGGTGGAAAGTACTGATTCCATTTCGAATCGTATCGACGGCCATTCCTAAACCATGCAGTGCTGCTAAAGCCGCCAGGACATTTGCCGTATTAAACGTGACGATTCCACGCAGTGTTATGGGAGCATCAAGAATCGAAAGTACCCGGACCGGCGGTGTAAACAACTGTCAGAAAACGTAGCGCCTGCCGGGGAGTGGCAAATTGGTATAAAACGTAGCGCTGTCTGTGTTGGATTCGTCCGGAAGTGGCGATTTGGGAACGAATGCGTGGTCTTTTGTTATTTCGTCAGTAGCGGTTGCTTGCTTGAGTTTTTTGTGTGCCGCCGTTTGGCATCCTGTAACCGGTAACTTTCTCCGGTCGTCTCCAGGATATGGCAGCGATGGGTGAGCCGGTCGAGTGTGGCTCCCGTCAGTCGTTCGCTGCCAAGTACCTCGGCCCAGTTTTCAAAGGGCAGATTGGTCGTCACGATCAGGCTGAAACGTTCATAGGCCGTGCTGATCACGTCGAACAGCAGTTCAGAGCCAGGTTTACTGGCGGGGACATAACCCAGTTCATCCAGGATCAGCAGATCGAGTTTCGCGATCTGCTTTTTCAGGCGGGTTAACTCGCGCTGTTCACGGGCTTCCATTAACTAGGTAATCAGTTCAGTGACCTGATAAAAGCGGACTTGTTTTCCCTGACCACAGGCGGCAATTCCCAGAGCCACTGCCAGATGTGTTTTGCCAGTGCTGGAATTGCCCACCAGCAGGATATTCTCTCGCTGCTCGATAAACTCACCTCGCATCAGTTCATTGACCAGCAGTTTGTCGAGAGCAGGCTGTGCCTGGAAATCGAATGTTTCCAGGGTCTTATACGTCGGGAACTTCGCTGCCTTCAGACGTCGTTCCGGAATTTGCCAGTTTTCTGGAAGAAGTCCCCGAAGATCAGAGAACGGGACCGGTTTTCAATCCCCGGGCGATCAAGTGTTACCAGGAACGCATGACCGCGGCTGCTGTCTCGAAGAAAATTGCCGATATCGGCGAGGATGCCAATATCGTTGTTGGTGATACAGGCAACATCGATAAAAAGACAGGCAAGCGCAAACCGCGGTTTGCGTCTGCTCATGACCTGCGTCGCTCGTTTGGTGAGCGTTGGGCGATGAAAGTAATGCCCCAGCCCCTGATGCGTCACGAAAGTATGGAGACGACCCTTAAATTTTATGCAGGTCTTAATGGGGAAAAGATTGCAGAAGCAGTCTGGAATGCCGATCAGTCAGCCTATGTGTACAATCCTGTGATCAGTTCGCAGAATGAAGAAAATCCGGATCTTGAAGAAGAACGTAAAACATTACATTCCAGATAGTTAAAAGCACGCCCGGGTGGATTCGAACCACCGACCTACGGATTAGAAGACCAGATACATTGCTGTTTTCTAACTATAATACAGCACCTATTGTATCCTTTCTACCAGATACTTGGTACAAAAGGATACAATAATAAGGATACACAAATCCTCAGTAGTCCACTTCAATCAGTAGGGTTTGATCTCATGACAAAAACAATATCAAAAAATTGGGCAAATCGACAAAAAGCAAAAGGCATCAAACTAGAATTACAAGCTTATCCAGCAAGGGGTTGTTGGAAAAAACGACACAATCACAAAATATACTATTTCAAACATCCAATCACAAAAGATGGATATGAAGCAGCACTTTTGGAATGGTTGAAACACAAAGCTGAATTGAACTTTGAAAAGCCCTATATGGCTTTAATCAAACATTACCTAGACCTCTTCAAACCAGTTCAAAATCATTTTGATCAAACACGAGAACAAACCACCAAAGAACAAAAGATTGCAACGCAGATTGACCAGTTTGTGAACTGGCTGGAAGAAGCCTTTGTTGATCCTGAAACATTTATTCCAGAAGTGGATTCTTCAACATCATCTTTCTCCAAAAAAGAAATTGAATATTTTGGTATTGTAAAATCTGATGATAGTCCTCAAGAACTCAGTTTTACCAGAGCTTGCATGAAGGTATTGAGTAACAAACCTGAATTTTCAGATAGCTTTGCATGTCGTTTTTTTGGCAAAGATCATTTTGGCACTTTGACTTTTGAGCTTTCTGAACATTGGAAAGAAAAAACAGAATTTGCACAAACATCAGGTATCAAAATACCACAATCATTGGGCTATTGGGCAGATGATTATCTGAAAGCAAAAGCAAGTCAAGCTCTAGCTGGTCAAATTGAAATCAGCACTTATACAGATGCAATTGAAAGACTTGGAAAATTCAGAAATTTCTTTGGGGATAAAACGCCAATCACTAAAATTGATTCTGAGGCAGTCAAAAAGTATTACTATTTTTTGCTGAATTCAGAATATGCAAACAAAAGATTATACTTCCAATATTTCAAAACCTTTATCCTTTATATTGTCAATGAAGAAGCATGTAATCTTGAGCACATTCCAAATGCACTTGCTAGTAAGATTTTGGTCTTCCGCCAAGTGAGCAAAGCAAAAAGCGATATGGCGAAAAAGAAACATGAAAAACTTTGGACAAAAAAAGACATTCAAAGAGTCATAGCCAAAGATTCAAAAGTTCCTCAAAGGTTTCAATGTTGGATTTTGTTGATGTTAAATTGTGGAATGACACAATCTGACTTGAATGATTTGAAACGAGATGAAATTGATTTAGTAAAAGGCAGAATTGTAAGGATCAGAAAGAAAGCTGAAAAGTATCAAAACCCCCCAGTTGTAAATTACAAGCTCTGGGATGTGACTCTTAAACTTTTGAAAAAAGAAATGGCACTTTGCACTGATGAAGTTTTTGCACTTCAGGCGATGAATAATGCAAGGATCGTCACTGAAACAATTCAGGTAGATGCCACAGGCATTGTTAAAACAACAAAAGCAGATAATGCTTCAAGGAATTGGGGAAGAAATAGAGCCACTTATGGTTTCAAAGATCTGCAATTGAAGTTTGTTAAAAAAGCAGGCGTCACTGCTCTTGCAGAAAATATTCAATACATTCCATTGAAGCCAATTTATTTAGGACAAACCCACAGAACCATTGCTGACAAACATTATGATTCAAAAGGGGGTAGGGCTTACAAACCACTTGATCAAGCCATTGCCTATATTGGCAAGCAGTTTGGTTTAAAGTAAAACACAAAACGAAGCAGGCATTTCAGGATGCCCCTGGTGAATTGAATTCACTAAGCAGCCTTGCTGCAGCATACGCTGAAAACGGTGAATTCAATGAAGCGATCAAGTGGTTACGAAATGCGGAGAAAAGGGCCCCTACAAATTACATTGAAATCCGCAAGGCGATGTTGAACGCATTTCAATCCAACAAGCCTTATCGACAGGAACTAAAAAAGTAATCAGTGACGCCACCAGTCTTTAAACCATATGATGATACTTATTGTGTTTTTTGCGGTGTGTTCAGCATCCTGCTTTGCTGTGCCTACGGAAAAAACCGCAGAAACTCAAACGCTGATAACAGCAGCACCCTGGTTGGCGGATTATTGAATCACAAGCACCTTATCGATCTGCTCACTGATAATATATTCCATGATCCGCAGGCTTTGCCGAATCGCTTCGTCTTCAGGGAGCTTTTCCATCTCGTCCAGGGAAATCGAAAGTTTACGAGCGGTATATTGAAAATAATCCTCCGCCATTATCGAGTCATATATTTCCGGGCTGAAGACGACGCGTCCCTTGCGGCTCAATAAAAAAGGTCGGGGCAACATGAATGCCATGGTATTTCTGGTTGGTGGCGCCTCCCTCTGCCTGCCGCTGGTCAATTGCGGCCAGTGTTTTAAATCCGCGATTTTGATGAAACTCACGGATCTTTACTTTGGAAGTACCAGGCGGATAGATTTCCAGGAAGATGATCTCTTTGTCCGCGTACTTCTGATGCAGCCTGAGCAGCATTTTTTTGATTTCACCGACGTACTTTTCCATTTCGGGGGACATCCCTGAAAAATCGTAATTCAATACATCCTCGAGAAAGAGCAGCACTACGACCTTGCCCTCGAAGTCTTTCAGTTGATGAGTGTTTCCGTCCAGCCATTCTGTCACCTGCAGGGGAGGGGCCTGCGAGAAAAGATGCACCATCTCTGGAGGCTCTGGGTCTTCAGGCAGCGGCTGCTCTGTCCCGGTTGTGTATGTCCGACCGTCGATCTTGTTGTCATACACAGTCTCCTCTGGAAACCGCAGTGCCAGTGTCTCAGGGCCGATTTGCTGATGCGGATGGATGTCGAGGACATCCCAGGTGGTACTCCGCCCGGGGACCGTGGGGACGGCTGGCAGGTTCTCCAGGTTCTTCGTGAAGATCTTGATCTCGTTCGTTTGGGAAGATTGCTCCTGTTTTTTCGGAGTGCCGGTCGTGTATTCCTGAAACCGGATGCGTGTCGGGTAAAAACTACCATCAACCTGTTTGACCTGCAGCACCTCTGCATGCTGGCTCAAACCCCAGGCAAGCTGGTTCTCCTGGTCGACATACCCCCATTCGATCCTTAAGGGGAGATAACCTTGTGCAGGATCGACCCAGGCGCGTGTCCGCCAGCGTTTCTCCGGACTCTGCTCATGCGGCTTGTTCAGGTACTCCACAAGGATCAACGCTTTTCCATCCCGGTTTTCTCGCCCTACAACCCGGTATCGATGCGGCGGCTTTGTCAGGCAGGCATCCAGACTGTATTCAGACAACTCTTCTGCCCAGTGATACTGTTTGAGTCCCAGCGGTGCGGTCGTCTTCAGGTTATGGATCTGCTTCAGATCGTTTCCGATTTCACCTTGTGGAATTTGGTGGTTTTTCTTTCTACCGTACCACCGTCTCAGGGGAGGCTGGTTCTGATTGGACCACGAGATCAGCTCGATCGCGTCATAATGCTGATTTAAGTTCTCCGCTGGCCAGACCGGTCCCTGCTCTAAAGTGGTATTCTTCTGTTGTAACTGATAAGGCCGTCGTTGATGAAACGATCGACCATCTGTCCAGAAGTAACGTTGATCTACCACTGTTTCACTCAACCGCTTCTGTACTACTTCCGGGGTTAATTGACTATCCAGGAACATTTCCTGTGAAGAGTATGAGTAGGTAACCCTCATCTGGTACTCGTCCTCGCTCATGATCTTTCCATCGATCTTGATCTCACTTCGGTCGGCTTTCTGAATATTTCTGAGTGCTTCCAGAATCAGTCTGTCCCGGGTGATGCAGTTCATGTTCTCCTGTGCCATGATCCGGTACGTCATCCCCAGCGGGAGCAGACGCTGGAGGTTGTTCCGGTAACCGCCCAGAATCTCTTCCACGCTCGGCAGCTGGTTCGGTTTCTCTGCGACCTTTGTTTCCGCCTGTGAAGTGCCGGGTAGGGGGGCCAGCGACAATAATAACAAGGCCACTGTTACCAGCAGGAATTTTCCCCGCCGCGAAATCCGGTGCTTCAAGGAATCACACATGATCGACGTCAGCCGCTGTTCCAGCATCCGCTGGGTTCCCATACCGGTCGCAGCGGGGATGCGTTGTGCCTCTGATACAAAGCCCGTCGCTTTGACGAGGACTTCTGCATAAGCACGCCGTTTGTCGGGAACTGCCTGGATGACCCAGGCATCACAACAGGTTTCTTCAATCACCCGAATTTCCCGGCGGACCCACCACACGACCGGGTACCACCAGTAGAGTCCCGTTGTCAGGAGTTCGAGCAACCGCACCCAGTGATCGCCGCGGCGGTAATGTGCCAGCTCGTGCAGCAGCAGCGTTTCGACTTCAGCGTCGTTCAGTTCCTGCAGGAGTTGTGCCGGCAGGATAATTCGTGCCCGGCTGAAGCCGGCCCAGAGCAGGGGAGAGATCGCGCCTGAGATCAGGTCGACCTGGGGTACCGATTTCAATCCGATCTGTGTTCCCAGTGTTCGAGCTCGTTGCTGCAGTTCTGCAGGCGCGGGTTGAGCCTGTTTCAGCAGTCGCTGAAAACAGATGATTCGCACTGCACCCACGAAAAAACATACCATGGTTCCCGTTCCCCAGATCAGGAGTAACAGGGAGGACCATGTCCACTCCAGTCCAGCGAAATACGAAGTCAGTCGTGCCGACCAGGCTGGTTCAGTGAATGATTCCACCATCGGGGACGGTTGTTTGGTCATACCAGGGGATGGGATGTCCTCTGATGTAGGATCTGCAGCTGTCGTCGTCTTTCGCAAGCCCTTTCGCAGAGCAGCAAAGGACGACAGCCCCGATTTGGCAGCAGCCTGACTCTCAGGCGTCGATTCTGTTTCTGCTCCTTGGGGAGACGCTATTGCGGGATGATTAGGTGCAGTCTTCGTTTTCGCCGTTAGCAGGTCGATTCGCGGATACCAGACAGCCGGGGTGATTAACTTGATCAACACCAGCAACAGCAGCAGATGCAACACCGCCGGGTTTTTCATCCAGCGGCGGACTAGCAGTACCATCACAAACAGACAGCCGGCGATCATCGCATTGCTGATCAGAAGTTTCCAGAGCAGATCCATTGCCATCTCCTTATGGTTTTTGGTGTTGTTTAGCCAGATCTTCGATCAAATCCATCAGCACTTTCTGCTGTTTCCGGTTCAGATCATTGTGCTGCGCCAGTTGCGTCAGCAGAGGCGTCAGGGAACCTTCACACAGAGCCTCCGCCACTTCCTGCAGGCGTCGCCCCACCAGTTCGTCACGATCCATACTCGCTTCGTAGATAAAAGCAATGCCAGCTGGTTCGCGGCTCACATAGCCTTTAGTAACGAGCCGTTCCAGCAGCTTTTTAACGGTGGAATAATAGGCGTCGGTTCGCTCGGGTTCAAGGATTTCAGTTATCGCGCGAATTGTTGCTGGCCCCTGCTGCCAGAGTACCTGCAATACACTCAGTTCCGCTTCCGTGACATCACGCGGCGTCTTGACCATCGCTATCGCATCCTTTCCATAAACCTGGGACGTTATGTCGCAGGCAAGGGTAGGACAAACCGTCCCATGTGTCAAGCTGATGTTGGAAAAAAGGAACGGGCAGGAATTTTCACCTGCCGTACTGATAATTATCAGCTTCTGCTCCAAAACCAGCAGGTGGTTATTTGGGCGTTACGTTTTTATACCAATTTGCCACTCCCCGGCAGGTGCTACGCTTTCTGGCCGTTGTTTACATTTAGTGGAGGTGAGTTGCCTCTAACTCGTATTCTGATACATGTGAAGGTTTTGATAGAGCCAGAGGAGGCTACAAAACTGTCTGGAGCCTCACGATATATCGGCTTCATTAACTCGTTTTTCTCGGTGGGAAGGATCGGCAAAGGCACGATCGGACCAATTGCCGCATGGGGCCCATTCCAGGTCCGGTAGGCGTGGCATTTCAACTCTCCGCCGGCAGGGATGGGTGATTTGCGGGGTGTGGGTGAATGAGTCGCAAAAAGATTCCATCTTTTGGGAGCAAGAGGTCTCACGTTCGAATCGTGTCGAACCGACTTTAAACCATTTTTGAGAAAAGGTTTAAGAAAATGAAAAACGGTCCACTATCTACTAAATGGTAGTGGTCCAGTACGTGGTCCGTTATTCTGCGGTTTTCTGTACAAGATCACACCCTCTGAGACGCCCAGAATCGCTTCTCTCGTCCCTTGATTCCAACCGTGGGCAATTTTCTCGCACTCTGCCTCTAAAACGCTCCTGAATGCCTCTCAGGAGGTACGTCAGTGCTGAGTGCCTTAAACTCCAGAAATGATTTGACTATTTGGGCACAATTGGCAAAATTGAAGGTACTTATTCAGCACAGATAGCGTTACGGTTTTCGACCGGCAGGCGCTACGCTTTGATTTCAGGCCAAGCACTCAATGTTGAGGCCGTTCTGATCTGGAAACAACGGGGCAACCTGTTTTCTAAAACTAAAATAGTAGTCCAACCATTGAATACCCAGCTAGACGGTAGTCTTATTCACTGCCTGTCTCCACCACGAAAGACGTCCAATGCCAACCCGATATACAACCATCTCGATCAGTCACCACGGTCGACTTCTCGACCGATTCTGCACGTTTTCGATCTTCCTACTTTTACTCATGATGATCAACACGATGGCTGCTCAACAGGCACCAGGCGCCGAGATCGTTTGTTTGACGGTGGATGATCCGAACAATTACGAAGCGGTCACGTTTCTCAATCGCTACGCGACGCAGGAGCTTCGGCCGGCTGGCCATAGTGTTACGATTCTGGAAGGCAATCAGCCGTTGCCAACAGATATTCCTGGGCTGGTCAAAGCGGTTCCACGAGCCGACCTGTTGATTGTATTTATACGACGGGCAACACCGCCAGCCGAACAGCTCGAAGCGATCAAAAAACATCTCAATGCGGGTAAACCACTGCTGGGGATTCGAACGGCCAACCACGCCTTTTTGCCTCGGGGTAAGGATGCCAAACCTCCTGAAGGAGGAGCGGTCTGGCCGGAATTCACACCGGCTGTACTCGGCGGACAAAACACCGGCTATGAGACGCAGGGGTTGCCTTATCGGGTCACACGCCACCCAGATGCTCCCGCGAAAACGCCGTTCTTGAAAGGGATCGACCCATCCAGCATCCGCGGTTACCAGTCGCTGTACCTGGTCTTGCCACTCGCCGAAGATGCTACCCCGCTGCTGCTTGGTAAAGCGGAGACGGATACGCCGGCCCAGCCGTTAGCCTGGTACCGCACCTACGGTCCCAAACGGGCTCGGGTCTTTTACACAAGCCTGGGCGCACCCGAGGATGTCAAACAGCCTGATGTGATCCGGCTCTACAACAATGCGATCACCTGGTTGCTGGCCGATTGACGGGTCGTTTTTACACTGCCTCCTCGTCCTCCTCAATCCTGATTAGTATATCAAGTTCTGGATGCGGTTAGGGGGGGCAAGGTCAATGACTTTTTGCTAACCACGAAATACACGAACCCACAAATATTTCTGATCGACAAACTCAGTTGAGCGTGCAGTCCCCGTTTCAGATTTGCCAGGGCGTGCGATAGGGGCGTTGCAGCATCTGATTGGCTTCGTCATCACCGATGAATTGTTCTTTGTCCGGGTCCCACTTTAGTTTTCGTTTCAGCTGCATGGCGATGTTACCTAAGTGGCAAATACTGGCGGTAGAATGTCCGGCCTCAACGGGTTCGATAGGATTTTTCCGCGACTTGACGGAGTCAACGAAGTTCTGGTAATGATTCTCGCTGACGGGCAGGTGAATCTCCTCGGCTGTGATCACCGAATTCTTGATAGCATCCGAGGATGCTTCCACCTCGCGCATATTGTTGACACTGAATTGAACCCAGCCTTCGGTGCCCTCGATGCGGGCTCCAAACCCGGGGTCCTGTGTACGACAAATAAACTCGATGCCGTTGGCGTAGCGTGCGCGGAAGTCGGTTTTCATCGCGGTGGTGTATAGATGCCCTTTGGGCGGCCAAACGACCCCTGGTTGGTTCTCGAATTCCACCGGGCCAGTGCCATCCATATCCAGTGCCCACTGGATGATATCGGTTGAATGAGCACCGGTGTTGGTTACCTGTCCCCCTGAATAATCGAGATGAAAACGGAAACGGTACAAGCAGCGATCAAGATGATAGGGGGCCATCGGTGCGGGGCCTAACCACATGTTATAATCAAACCCAGCGGGTACAGGCATTTCCTTCCAACCTGGGCCCGGTCCAGCACCGCTGTTATTGATAATAGAAACCACACGTTTGACCTCGCCGATTCGACCATTGCGTACCAGTTCACACATACGGCGCACTACTTTATTCGAGCGATACTGAGAGCCGGTCTGTAAAATACGATTGTGCTTGCGAACTGCTTTGATCATCTGCTGACCATCGTGAACGGTGAGTGACATGGGTTTCTGGCAATAGACGTCTTTGCCGGCTTCACAGGATTTTACAGTTGCCAAAGCGTGCCAATGATCGGGCAAAGTGATCATGACGGCATCGATGTCTTCGCGTGCCAGAACATCGCGAAAGTCACTGTAGGCATCACATCCCTGGTACTTTCCCGAACGCGCCTTTTTGGCATAGTGCTCATTCACTTTTTTCTGAGCGGGCTCGCGTCCCAGGAAATGTTCTTTACGAGCATAGCCGCCACTGGCTTTGTTGACGTCACAGACGGCAACCACCTGGGCATCAGCGAGCCGCAACATACCAGGCAAGTCGGCACGACTCTGATTCCCACAACCAATCTGGGCAATGTTGATGCGGTTACTGGGGGCATTCGAACCAAAGACAGAACTGGGAACGATGGTCGGCACCATAAAAGCAGTACTGGCGGTTGCAATGAAGTCACGTCGCGTCAGCTTGCTGCTCTTATTCTCAGAGGGGAGCTTTTTATTTTGCATATTGGAGTACTCTTTCAGAGATTGAGTTTGGAACCGGTCAAAGTATGGCCTCTACGCTAAATCAGTGGCCGTTTTCACCATATCATTTTAGACCTCGTTGATGATATCAAGAGTTGACCTTCGCAGATAGTTTTTTTCGAGATTCTCTATATGGATCGAGCCTAGGAGCCTGGCCGAGAACAAGCTGTTGGAGGTTTGTGATCGGTGGGCGAAGGAGTTTTTCCTGCGCAGGCCGGAAACAGCCCGGCTTCAGGCCGTTTGAAAACGGAACAACTTTAACAGGTTGTGCGTCAGACTCACCAGAGTTCACTCCCCCTACATTTTCTCAAGACCGCGAAGCAAAAACTGGCGAAACCCCTGACACGCTTTGATCTGACCGAACACCGGTTCGACCTGCCCCTTCCGTCTGGAATCCGTTGCCCGGCCTTTTTGGGTGCGGAGTTTTCTGCCTATGCGTTCCTTCGCAGCCAGGTGGTTGGGGATGTGGCCTTGGGGACTCTCGGGGACTGACTCCCCATGCTTGAATTTGCCCATGGCGATGAACGGGGCCAGAACATGGGACTGCACGAACTCCACATTCGAGTCGCTGTAATAACCTGCAGTGCTGTTCGGCATTCCCTATCAGGAGTCATCCTCAGCGAGTTCATCATGAAACAGGCTGATGAAGCTGCGGTACATGAACTTGCGGTTACGGGACTGGCCTGTGGTTTCGGCCAGAATGTGATTGTCGACGAACTTGGAAACCAGTTCGTTGGCAGCCTGATACGTGGTTCCGATCAGCTCCTGAACTTCATTAACCGAAACAATCGGGTGTTGATAAAGGTGTTCGAGTACGCGGTGACCGTTTCCAGCGACTCGACCAAACTGTTCGGTTATAGTCTGTCGATGTTCTTCGCGCAGTTGAAGAATCCGTCGTGCCGTTTCCGTTGCCTGTCGACTCACTTCGATCACACCTTTGAGAAAAAATGTGAGCCAGATTTCCCAGGTGCCATGATCTCGAACCGATTGCAACTGTTCGTAGTATTCTTGCCGATGCTTTTTGAAGTAGTACGACAGATAAAGTACTGGCTTGAGCAGGATTTCCTGCTCGCAGAGAAGAAAGGTAATCAACAATCGACCGACGCGCCCGTTACCATCGAGGAATGGATGGATGGTTTCAAATTGGACATGGGCCAACCCAATACGAATCAATAATGGGAGCGGCGTGTCGCTGTGCAGAAAGGATTCCAGTTTAGAAAGGTGTTCCAGGACTTCCTGCGGAGGTGGAGGAACAAAGGTGGCTTCATTGAGGGAGCAGCCTCCAGGACCAATCCAGTTCTGACTCGTCCGCACCTCTCCGGGCGTGAGGTGGGAACCGCGTACCCCTTGCAGAAGTTCGGCATGGATTTCGCGAATGAGTCGTACGGAAACGGGCAGATCGGGAAGTCTCTGTAAGCCGTGTTTCATGGCACGGACATAGTTGACAACTTCATCGACATCTTGCGGACGGTCAGGAGCAAGAATCTGTGCTTCAGCAGCGAGCACGTCTTGCAGAGAGCTTTGTGTTCCTTCAATCTGACTCGACAAAACCGCCTCTTTCCGCACATACATATAGACAAACAGATCAGGGTGCGGGAGTGTCTGAATCGAGCCGTCTAACCGACCTAACGCACGATCTGCCTGAGAAAGTAAGACTTGCATCTCTGGGGCAATCTGAATCGGCGGATCAGGCGGTAGCGGATTCGGAATGAACGCGCGATACCCAGTCGGCTGACTAACATATCGGCCTGCACGAGTTTTGTCTGGTTGTGAAAAGTCTCCGGTACTCACTTAAGTTCTTTTCTTCAAGGATGATGCGTTTATTGTTAGTTGCCTTGAATAAGAACGGAATTAGCCTGCATATTCAAGGCTGCCTTTAGTATAAATGATATTTAAACATGTATTAAGAGTAGGGTTGAATAAGTCAAATCGTCGTAAACGCATCTGCGTATCGTTGTTTGGGTATGAAATTTGGGGCATTCTGGAAGATCGAGATTTATTCATCAGGTGTGATCCAGAAGCTTTTTTTTTAGATGATATTTGCTTGTTTTTTGATCATTTTCCATCCGAAAAATAATTATTTATAGGAAAATCTTGCTTTATACTTTCCTGCAATGGCATCTTTTCCTGTACGGGAAAGTGTTTTATATTAGAAAAATAAAGGCTGGGACAAATGGACAAAATAGTTGTTTCATAACTCTACGCATTATAATCATTAGTGACGAAAGACAGCGATGCGGAGGAAATGTTGTTTTTAGACCAAGTCACTGAAGAATTGCAGTATCTAGTACTTGAGGAAGTCAGGTTTGTGGAGTTTCTGTCAAGCTTTTGGATTCAGCAATTTTTTGGAACTCTGTCAGTAGTTCAGGGTAACTGTTAGCCAGAAAACGAACCATCCTGGCATTATCTAGTAGCTTTTTGAGATAGCCTACAACAATGACCAGGTTCAATACATTCTTGCCATGAGTTTCTTCAAGCTGCTTGAAGTCTCCGCTGATCGACTCCATTTCACGTTCCATACGAGCGATGTCGGTAGGTGATAAACCGTTGATTTCTTTCGATTGTTCAGATTCAACTAACTGATCCTGGGGAGTTGCTGCAATCAGGCATTTTACGTAGGCCACTGAAAAGTTACTCGAGGCACACATCAGCTCTGCCATTTCAATTTGACGCATCGGTTTAGCTTTTCGAAGTTGTCGAAAGGTTCCCGCGTTGGCTTCTTTTCCACGTAAAAGCTGAATGGCTTCAGGGCAAATTCCTACCAAAAGGTTTTTCTTTTCACGAATTTTAGCAATATCGACATTCAGAGCTGCGGCGATCTCATCCTCGGCGACGCCATTCTGCACGGCTTTCATCAGCATAAAATGCTCTTGAATTGCTGAAAGGCGATTCACTTTATGGTTATATGTGAATGCCTCATCATCCAGGGCAATTAAACAATCAACTGAATCCTCTTCCGCCTCTTTAAGGATGTCATATCGAATATGGCCATCGAGTAGCATGAAATCATTACTTTTGTCCTGTGGGTGGACCACTAACGGTTCGATAATTCCAACTTTGTTTATTGATGACAGTATTCGTTGATATTTCTGGGTACGGCGGGTGCCTGGTGTAATTCGATGTAATGGTAGAATGTTTTTCAGCTTGATTTTTCTGACAGCTGTTTCACATGCGAACGGGATTCGTTTTCGAGAAGTCATTTGCTCTCTCCATGTAATTCATTGGCAAGATAAGTGGGTAGTGTTTCAAGAGATTCGGCTCTTAGCAGATTTATAAAGTTTTCATCTTCAAATAGCCGACGCAGGGCTGTTACAGCAAACAATAACCTGGTTTCACACAAACGGGATTTCTGGATGATGGTTCTTTGCCGTGTGGTTTCATCCTGATAAGCACGTAATAATTTTTCTGATGAAAGCGCATCGCCGTTCCGTTTTTTGTTACCAGAGTGAATTCCTTTTCCATCTGTTTTACGTTTTTCCACGAGTCTTCGTGCTGCCAATAGCTTCTTCCCTCGTAATACATTATTTTCATACGCGTCTGTTAGTGCCTTCTGTATCTGTTGATCTTCAGAGCTGGCAATGATAACAGCAACGCTGATGGGAATTTTTCCTTTCTCTACTGCCTGAAGCAGTCGTTCTTCCCCCTTATTAAGTAGTTTGATCATGCCACGAACATACGAGACATCAAGGGCTGTTTTGGCTGCGATTTGTGAAAAAGAGTAGCCGCGTTCCCGCATAGCACTAATGTCACGGACGAGTTCTATAGACGAATGCTGCCGACGAGCCAGATTTTCAACTAAACTCATCAGGAGTAATTCCTCTTTCGTAACATGGACGATCAAGGCTGGGATTTCGCTTTCCCCGAGCAGTTGGTAGGCTTCATATCGTCCCTGCCCACAAACAAGGTGATAATCCTCAGCTCCGTTTGTAGATTCCTTTGGAGTGACTGTTATTGGCTTTTTAAGTCCTAGACTCGCTATATTATCAACGATCTGCTTAAATTTTCTTTTCCCCCGTTCTCGGGGGTTAAGGACAGTGATGTGATCCAGAGGAATCATGTAGATTTTTGAGTCGCGTTGGTTTTTCATGCTACTACCTCAATGTTTTCACGAGTTGCCAGTTTGGTAAAATAGTCCAGATTGTCGAATTGATAAGTATCAAGATAGATACCATTGGTTTCGCAAAGGAGTAGTTTCGGTTCTGAGAGATCCATCAATGGAAACAGGTAGTAATCTGTAACTTGTTCATTAGCGGGATCCATACGTACCAGGATCGTAATGTCGGGGGCTACTTGTTCGTTGATTTTAATAAACCAGCGCAGCGATCCAGCTGGAGTTGGCTTACATCTGGAGAGAACCATTGATGCACTATACTCACCGTTAATAAGTAACAAATCGGTGGCAGAATCCTGGGTGACCGAAGCGCCTACTGCGTCGAGGCGTTGTTTTACCTCGTCCATCAGGTTTGGATATAATTCCCGAAGATGACGGTTGATTTCGATATACTTGTAGTCTCTGTCCGGAGTATATCCAGCAAGACGATAAGCTCGAATGAGGCTCCCGAATCGGGATCGAAATGTTGTGGATGTAGGTAAATCATCAGCGGCATCAATGAGTGCTGCTGAAAGAGTGGGATGTTTTTTTGCAAGTATTTTCAGACGTTCAATTAGTTCTTCATCCGTAAATTTTCGGTTTCGCTCCTGAATAATACCCTGAGCAGTGAAAAACAGATCTGGTGAAATGATCGCATCAAAAACGCTATTTGCCCGAACCCACATGTCAGGTGAGTTACGGACATGTTTACGTTTGAGTTTGAAGGATGTTCGATTATAAATATTATTTCCGATGTATTTTTCATTTGTCAGCAGTTGGCTGATAGTCCCCCGGTTCCATTTCCGGCCCAGATCGGTCAACATTCCCTGATTGTTTAAGAGGTTGGCAATTTCTCGTTCGCGTTTTCCCTCTTTTATAAAGAGATTATAAACCCATTTGACAATTCGGACTTCTTCCTGGGGCCCAGGGATCAAAATCACACGATCAGTTTGTAAACTTTTTTGCTCTCCTCGTTTTAAGATCCCTTTAGGGGTACCCTCTTGATCAATCAGCATTCGCCGCAGACCATAGCCGGGAGCACCACCTTGCCTATATCCAAGTTCGATTAGTCGACACTGGCCTTTGAATACTTTTGCTGAAAGTTCGCGACTATATTCGCCAGCCATAGCGCGTTTCACGCTTTTGATAATGGTCGATGTCGGTCCCCCATCATTTTCAAACTGCTCGGCACAATAATGCACCTCAATGCCTGCACGCTTACAGAGATATTCATAGTAAGCACTTTCATCGGCATCCTGGAATCGTCCCCAGCGACTGATGTCGTAGACAAGTATTACCTCAAAATCAGCTCTCAACTCCTGGACGTCTGCAATCAACTGTTTTAGCGAATCACGACCAGCTACATTCAGACCACTCTTACCTTCATCCGCATAGGTTTTGACTATTTTATAACCCCGATTCTCAGCGTAGTCCCGTATTGTGTCTTCCTGGTTCAATGTGGAGTATTGCTGATGCTCTGTCGACATTCGAACGTACTGAGCGGCTCGAATCGATTCTTGAGTCTGATTGAAATTAGCATCTGACATATCATTCGCATGCGGGCTCATTGTTCGGCCTTCAGAAAATTGGAATAAGAAGTGGGAAATTCCATTCTCAGAATATTATGCCCTAGCCGCGTTTGATTTATGCTCTATCTCTGTTTGATTCGCGTTTGATTTCCCATTTTGACTCAAACAATCATCAAACCGTAGTAGCCTGATACACTTCCATCTATGGCGGATGCCAGGCCTTCCATTCCGGCTGCCGTCAGTTGATCACGCAATCTCTTGACTACACCCCGGATTGTTGATGCTTCTCTAGCACCATGCCAAACATCATCTAATAAATCCACATGTGCTACGTAGCAATTAGTAGAACGGGCTAGCCGATAAAATAACCAGAACAACAGGGTATTGCCTAATCGACATGTTCGTCCCCGCCAGCTAACAGTGAACGTTGTCCGATCAACAACTGGTCTACTAAAATCATTGAAGTCTCGAGTTTCATCAAGCTTTAAGATTTCTGCTAGTTCCAACGTTGCCTTTTCAATTTGCTTGCCTACTTCCTGATGTGAATAAACGCATTTCCTTAAGGATTGACAAATCTGTTGATGTTTTTCATTTGTTAACATTGGCCAATCTCCCAAAAGTTATGGTCTGTTAGTCCGAAAGTGAAGTTCCCGGAAAAAGTGAACGTTCTAAAAAGAGTGTAAACTATTCTGGGGGGAGTCCACTTCAGATCTAACTTGAACTTTAGAATTCCAGAGTCACCGTCACAGGGGAAGGGTTCTGTACCGGATTTCAGGCTGACTTGAGGGAGCCCAGTGGATTCATGTTAGCGTAATTGCTCCCGTTTCAAGTGGCTACTGTTGAAGGCATTCGTGGCAATAGTTGCAATTGTGGTTCAGTTTTTCTGGGGGAGTAGGGAAGCAAAACGGGCAAAGGAACTTAGACGGCATGAAGCCGAAAAAATTGCCAACCTGACTCCTGAATTACAGCAGCTAAACATATATGCTAGTGGGGATGATCCTTTTCCAGTAATGACACCAGCCAAATGAAGCAAAGGGTCGATTAACGAAGGCTGTTCTATTTTGTTGAAAAGTAGATTCTGAAGACCATTTCAATCTCTACCGGCTGGTTCCCAATTGAGACTGACGATTTCAGGTGAATTTTGAACATCATCTGTCTGTAAGCTTCGAAACATATTCGGACTTTGGTAGTCTGATATAGTTATTTCTCAGGAAATATGCTTTAGCGGAGCCCCCTCAGCAAAATTGTCTGAAGTCGTTATCAAAATGGGGGATAAGGTAATGGATACACGGTCAGGAACCGGCAGCAGTCGGCGTTTCTTGTTTGCGGATGGGATACATTGAATAACTATGGCGAAGTCGAGCAACTGGACGACTGCATCCGAATCAAAGTTTCCGTGGGAACGGGATGCGTTAGACTTTGTACGTGAAAAGTTTCCTGCGAGAGATCCTTACCGGGCCTGGGCTAACTTCGAGTTCATCGCAGACGACGGCAGTGTGAATGAGGTTGATCTGCTGGTATTCACACCTCAGGGCTTCTTCCTGATCGAGATTAAGAGCCGTCCCGGCAGGCTTTCTGGGGATGCAGGCACATGGACGTGGGAAACGGACGGTAAGTTTTCAACAGTTGATAACCCCTATCTTCTGGCGAATCTCAAAGCGAAGAAACTGAAATCATTACTCCAGAAACAGAAAGCATTCAAGAAGAAAGCCCAGCCACCTTTTATCGAAGCACTGGTTTTCTGTTCGGCACCAGGCTTGCAATGTGAATTAGAGGGTAATGCCCGCCACCATATCTGTTTGCGTGACCGTGACGCTGCCGAAGGCAAGCAGGAACGGCCTGGCATCATGTCTGCGATCATACAACGAGAATGCTCGGGGCTCGCTTCCTATGCCAGGGGAACTTATGACAGGCCTATGGCCAAAGCCGTCAGTCAGGCTATGGATCAGGCCGGAATCCGTCCCTCGCAGCGCATGCGAAAGGTGAGCGATTATCAACTCGAACATCTGATCGATGAAGGTCCCAATTATCAGGATTGGCTTGCGACCCACACGCAGGTAGCAAATTCAAAACGCCGTGTCCGTCTCTATCTGGTAAAAACTGAAGGGACTCCGGAATACCGGCAAACGATACAACGGGCTGCACTACGTGAGTTCCAGATTCTGGAAAATCTGGAGCACCCCGGCATATTGCGCGCCTTTAATATAACAGAACATGAACTGGGACCGGCGCTATTGTTTGAGCATGACCCGCTCAGCATGCGACTGGACCATTTTCTGATACAACGCAAAGACAAACTGAGCATCGAAGTACAACTGGATCTGATTCGTCAGATCGCAGAGGTGATCAGCTATGCGCATGAAAAGAAAGTCATTCATCGCGGTCTCTGTCCCCAGAGTATACTCGTTTCCAATCTGGATACAGATCGCCCCAGGATCAAAGTCTTCAACTGGCAGGTGGGCTTCAGGGACGGTTCAACTTCGACGGGAGTTTCCAGGATAGTCAGTGCCACCTCCCATGTAGATCGACTGGTCGACGATGCGGCGACAGCATATATGGCTCCCGAGGCACTTACCGATGCGAACACAGGAGAGCATTTGGATATATTTTCGCTGGGAGCAATCGCATATCACATCTTTTCGGGGCTCATTCCTGCTGCAAATGCGGTCGAGTTAAGTGAAAAGCTGCGTGAAACCAAAGGCTTGCAGATCAGCTCGGTATTGAATGGCGCAAGTGAGTGGCTGCAGGATCTGATTCGCTATGCTACCCACCCTGTGGTACCTGACCGCCTGGGGAGCGCCACCGATTTTCTGGCAATGCTAGATGAAGTCGAAAACGATCTGACAGAACCAGAACTTGACCATATTGAGGATCCGACCCGGGCTCAGATGGGAGACCTGCTGCCGGGAGGATACCGGGTAGTACGCCGACTCGGTCAGGGAGGATGCAGTGTTGCTCTGCTCGTAGAACGGGACGGTCAGGACTTTGTGCTCAAGGTGGCCAATGATCCCGGCCAGAATGATCGCCTGGATGACGAAGCCGAAGTCCTCGGTAAAGACGAAATGCGACACCCCTGCATCGTTGATTACGTCGATTCGCTGGAGATGGGGCAATATCGTGGCTTTCTGATGCGTCCGGTTTATGCCGAAAAGGAAAAACGGATCATCGAGACGCTGGGGCATCGATTGCGAAAAGACGGCCGCTTGAACAGCGATCTGTTACAACGCTTTGGAGAGGACCTGCTGGGAGTGGTCAATCACCTCGAAGAGCAGGGAATACCGCATCGGGACATCAAACCGGATAATATCGCAGTCGGTATGGTAGGGCGGGGCAGTAAGCTGCATCTGGTTCTCTTCGATTTTTCCCTCTCCCGAACACCAGTGGAAAATATCCGCGCCGGTACAACTGGCTATCTGGACCCCTTGATCTCGCTCAGGAAGCCTCCCCGCTGGGATCTGCATGCCGAACGCTATTCGGCGGCAATGACTCTATACGAATTAGCGAGTGGCTCGCTGGCGAAGTGGGGCGATGGATTGACTCAGCCCGATCAGCTCAGTCAGGAGACGGAAATCACGATTGATGCCGAGTTGTTTGAACCAGCGCTCCGGGAGCCACTGGCTGATTTTTTCCGTCAGGCGTTTCGACGTGACATTACAGAACGGTTTGATAACGCCGAGGTGATGCTGCGTGCCTGGCGAGATGCGTTTACCGACTTGGATTCAGGTGGTTCAATTACCGATCATACGGATGAATCCCAGCTACGAGAACTGTTAACCGCTGCCGACTTTGATACCACAATCGCAGAACTGGGGTTGGGGACACGCGCAGCCAATGCGTTAGATCGCGCCAATATCCTGACTGTCGAGGACCTACTCACTGTTCCGGTGCGGCAGTTGCTTCGCTTACGGGGTGTAGGAAATAAGACTCGCCGTGAAATCGCGGCTGTCGTGAAGGTTCTCAAGGGCTTTCTTGGCAAACCTGCTAAAGAGCAGCCACTGATTCCAGAAAAGAGTGACAGTGCAGCAGAAGATATCGCCGTCGAGTCTCTGAGTGTCGATTTACTGGCAGACCGCCTGCTCAAGACTGGCAGTCGTGAAAAGGAAACGTTTCAACAAACTGTTCGACTTTTTCTAGGGCTGGATCCACAACAGCAAACGGACTGGCCCAGTCAGGCGACCGTTGCGGAAGCGGTGAAACTGACACGGGGACGTATCGGACAGATTGTCGGCCAGCTGCATGAGCGCTGGTCAAAAGAACCCGCACTCACCCGTCTCCGTACCGATCTGGCTGAAATGCTCAGTCTGCAGGGGGGAGCGATGTCCCTGCGAGAGCTGAGCGAAACGCTGCTGGTGGCCCGTGGATCATTCCAGGATGAGCCACGGCGGACGCAACTGGCGCGGGCGGTTGTGCGAGCAGCCGTGGAAGTCGAACGGAGCAGAAATGAACCGCGATTCCTTGTGAGTAGAAATCAGGGTTGCATTTTGATTTCCACCAGCGCAGAACTGGCAAATTATGCCCGGCGTCTGGGGACCGAAGCAGACTCGATCGCCACTGAAGATCCCTTACTGGCACCGACCCGTGTGATAGAACGATTACGAGATCAGAAATCACCTTCCGGAGTCTCCTTGTCTGATACCCGGTTGATTCGACTCGCTGCGGAAGTTTCTGAGCACGCTGCGATTTCCAGTCGTCAGGAACTGTATCCGCGGGGAATGGATGCCGCTCGTGCTCTCAAACTCTCACAGGGAGCTTTGCTGGGACAACGTACGTTGACTGTAGATCAGATTCGAGATCGCGTCAGCGGACGCTATCCGGAAGCTGTTGCGCTCCCTGACCGCGAAGAGCTCGATGATTTATTGAGTGCTGCCGGGTTCGACCTTACATGGGATGACACAGCCAATAACGGAACGGGCTGCTTTAAAAGTCCGCTCCGTGACCTCGTTTCGATTACCAGCGGCAGCCAGTCGATTGAGCGTCGTACAACGCTACGCGGCCGTGGGGAAGCCGGCGATGTCACACCGGAGGAGGCAGACGCCCGTGAGTTCGAAGAACGTTTACAGCGTTCGATCGTGGAAGGTACTTTTCTGACTCTGTTAGTTCATGCCAAATATTACGATCGCGCCCGCAGTGAACTCACTCGGCGGTTCCCGTTACAAGTCGTCGATTTCGAGGGCCTGTTTATCGATGAACTACAGGAAACGGCCGCAGGAGCCAAAGTCAACTGGGATCTGGTCCTGCAGACCGATATCAACCCCCAGCACGGCGATTGGGACAAGCTGATGATGCTCGTCGGCCGGGCCATGCCTGCGGTAGAGCAACGGTTACTGCAGGCAGACAAACCCATGCTTGTCATCTATCCCGGCCTGCTGGCACGCTATGACCAGATGGACCTCTTAACACGGCTGTCGCAGAAAGCGGGACGCGCCGATGGCATTCCCGGTTTATGGCTGCTGATTCCGGGTAACAACCAGGCACTGATCGACGGCAAACCGGTCCCCTTAATCGGCCCCGGTCAACGCACTCGCATCCCGGAAAGCTGGTTGCAGAACCTGCATCGAAGCAATGGCGAGATGACTTCAAACCCACTTGAGGAGGGAGAATCGCAATGCGAATAGATAAGCTTCATTTGACGAATTTTCGCCGATTCAAAGAGCATTCCATGAAACTCGCGCCGCAGTTCAACTTGATTGTGGGTGATAACACAAGTGGGAAGACTGCAATATTAGATGCACTTTCGATTGCAGCCAGCGCTGTAGTAGCTGGCAGACGCCCCGAGATCAGTAGCTCTCGATCAATCAAGGATTCGGATGTACGCCAACAATCGTTTCTGCATGTAAGGACAGTGACCTGGGAACCACAGTTCCCCTGTATCGTTTCCTGTAATGGCGAGATTAACGGCGAACAGGGGGGATGGGAATTCGCAAGAGATTCCGAAGGAAAGATGAACAGTCGAGGAGCACAGTGGGCCAAGGACAAAATCAATGCGGTGCGTAAACATGTAATGGAAGGTGGCTCTGATCCATTACCGCTTGTGTGCTATTACGGAACGGAACGACTTTGGCGGCAAACCAATATTAAATCAACGCGTGATTACATGACTAAATCTCGACTCATTGGTTATAAACAATGTTTGAACCCCGCTTCAGATGAGACATTAATACTGGAATGGTTTCGTGATCAGGAGTTCGCATCTTTACAACGAAAAGTCGAGATACCGCTACTCGAGGCATGTCGTCGTGCGATATCAACATGTATTCGAAATTGTAAGCATGTTTACTTCGATGCTGTGCAAAAGCAAATGGTGATGATTGTCGAAGACACAGCCTTACCGCTCACCTTTTTCAGCGATGGTTACCGAAACATGCTTTCGATGGTGGCCGACATCGCAATCCGCTGTGTGACTCTGAACCCGCAGCTGGGCTCGGAAGCCGCTTTAGAGACATCAGGTGTCGTATTGATTGATGAACTGGATCTTCATCTGCATCCGAAATGGCAACGAGAAGTAATTCCGGACTTAATGAGTGCTTTTCCGCGAATCCAGTTCATTGCCACTACGCATTCGCCATTTGTGATCCAATCACTTCCACCGACACCAGAAGTCCAATTAGTGAATCTGGACGATCAATTGAATCAGAGCATTGAGAATAAAAGTATTGAAGATATTGCAGAAGAAATTCAAGGGGTTGAAATTCCGCAACAGAGTCGTCGTTTTCTGGATATGATGGAAAAAGCTCAGGAATACTTCTCAATGTTGCAGGATGATTCAATTGCAACAGCTTCAGATAAGGATGCAGTTAGAGATGAACTGGAAAAAACGATGATGCCGTACAGTGATAACCCAGCTTATCAGGCGTTACTAAGAATGCATGAAATCGCTGTTGAGTCACTTCTGGATTCGGACAAGATGAGCCTGTCTGATTCTATATTTCAAAAATTAATGGATGGAGATATATCTGACGATTTCAATAAACGCGACCAGGATGATGAGGAGGAAGAGGGGGGCACCGAACTGACTGGAGGCACGCCATGAGACCAGTCATACGAGGGGATGTCCCTGTGAATCATAATCATCAACCGGTGGTTTATAACGACTATAAAGATGCACGTGATGATCTGATTGAACGGATGGGGGACTACTGCTCTTACTGTGAGGTCGCTCTTAATTCCCAAGTTGATGTGGAGCATGTTCTCCCGAAAAGTCTGAATCCAGATCACGAACTCGATTGGAGTAATTTTCTGTTAGCCTGTGGGAACTGCAACTCAATTAAGGGCAATAAGGATATCGATCTGGCTGATTATTATTGGCCGGATATTGATAACACACTTCGTGCTCTGGTTTATGAAAAAGATATGCCTCCACAAGTCGTTGATGACCCTGATGTGGATTCAGACCGGGTTCAGGAAACACTGGACCTCACTGGTTTGGACCGCATACCAGGGCACCCCAAGTTCTCGGATCGAGATCGTCGGTGGCTCAAACGTATGGAGGCGTGGGGCATAGCACTCCGCGTGGCATCACTCCTGAAAGTGGATGATTCGGATGAAATGCGAGAGATGGCGATCGAAGTAGCTATTGGGCGCGGTTTCTGGTCTGTATGGCTTCATGTCTTTTATGATGACATCGACATGTGTCAGCGTCTGATCAAGGCATTTCCCGGCACTGCCCTGGAATGTTTCGATGATGATACGAATTTCGTTCCGAGACCCGGAGGTGCTTTGTAAACAGCCTGACAAAAAACATGAATCATATCCTTTGCGTCTTAGCGCCTTTGCGAGAAACATGACCGTTCGCGTTGTTAAAAGTCTCACACCAAGGCGCAGAGGCGCCAAGGGAGCAATTAATAAGAATGTGGGAAATGATCTTGGAGAGTGGGATCAGTAATCTGTTGAGATGAAATACTTAAAAAAAACTTTGCGACTTAGCGTTTTTACGTGAGAATAAACCGAAATGATCAACCGCTCTGAATTACTATCCGATCTGCAATCGCTGCTGCGGAAACTGGAAGCCGACCTGCTGGAACGGACCAGTTCTGCGGAAGTGCCCGAGGTGGGAGAATGGCTGCGCGCCGAGTATCAGAAAGCCAAAGACGCCGAGCGGACCGCGCATACTTTTAAACAGTGGCTGGACGACTTCATCACGCAGGTCGCCGCTGCCTGGGTGCTCAGCTGTGTGTTTGCCCGGTTTCTGGAAGATAATGGGCTGATCGATCCGCCGCGCCTCGCCGGTCCCGGTAAACGACTGGAACAGGCCCGCGATGAACACACGCTCTTTTTTCAGGATCCCGAACGCGCCAAGCTGACTGATCGGGAGTATCTGCTTGATCTGTTTACAGAACTGGCACAGCTGCCCGCCGGTCAAGACCTGTTCGGTTCCCATAACCCGATGAACGCACTGCCGAACTGGCTTGGTCCGGATGCCGCGGGGGAGCTGCTGCGGTTTTTCCAGAAGATCGATTCCGACACCGGCGTGCTGCTGCACAACTTTACCGATGCGGAGTGGGACACCCGTTTCCTGGGCGACCTGTACCAGGACCTGAGTGAAGCGGCCCGTAAGAAGTACGCCCTCCTGCAGACGCCGGACTTCGTGGAAGAATTCATCCTCGACCGCACACTCGACCCGGCGCTCGACGAATTCGGTCTCGACGCACCCCCGGTCAAAGGCCGGGACGGCAAAGAACTGGCGCCGGCCGGCTTCCGCATGATCGACCCGGCCTGCGGCAGCGGTCACTTCCTGCTGGGCAGCTTCCCGCGGATTCTGAACCGCTGGCAGAAACAGGAACCAGGTGCCAACGTCCGCGATCTGGTGCAGCGGACTTTGAATTCCATTCACGGCGTGGACATCAACCCCTTCGCCATCGCGATCGCCCGCTTCCGACTATTATTAGCGGCTTTCAAGTCTTGTGGTATAAAGAAAATGGATGAGAAGGTGGGGTTCGAATTTCATCTCGCCTGCGGCGACTCCCTCTACCACGGCCGGCAGCGACAAAAAATGTTCGACGACGACTGGACCGACGAGGCACACTATTTTCGGACGGAAGACGTAGAGGAACTACGAAGGATTCTGAAGGAAGGTACGTATCACGCGGTCGTGGCGAACCCACCTTATATTGTGCCAAGAGATAAAGCGGCGAATGAAACATACCGCCGTTTATATCCGAAGGCATGTCATCGACAGTATTCTCTTGCTGTTCCCTTTATGGAGCGTATTCTGCGTCTGGCAGTTCCGGGTAAAAATGGTTCCCAGATCTCAGGTTTCACCGGGCAGATCACGGCTAACAGCTTTATGAAGCGGGAGTTTGGTAAGAAGCTGATAGAATCGTGGTTTCCGACAATCAATCTCACGCATGTGATTGATACCAGTGGCGCGTATATACCCGGTCATGGCACACCGACCGTAATTCTCTTTGCACGAAATGAACAGCCGGTGATGGACACACTCCGTACGGTCATGGGAATACGGGGAGAGCCCAGCACTCCCGAAGATCCTTCCCATGGTCTGGTCTGGACGGCGATCGTAGATCAGGTCGATCAGCCAGACTCACAGAGTGAGTTCATCAGTACGGGTGATTCGTCACGTGAGTTGTTTCACAAGCATCCTTGGTCCATCGGTGGCGGCGGTGCAGCGGAATTGAAGGAACATCTTGAAAGTACTACAAAGCAAATCTTATCCACTGTCGTTGATTCTATTGGATTTTTTCAGGACACACATGCTGATGAAGCGTTTGTCCAACCAGCTGGAATGCCAGAACGACATTGTCTGCGTTCTGCATTTAAAGTTCAAGTGCGTGGAGACAATGTTCGAGACTGGCAAACAACGACCGATGAATTGATCTTTTTTCCGTATGATCAGGAACTCAATCAATGGGATGAAGTACCACGGAGTCCGGAATGGAACTGGCTCATTTGTCTGAAAGTAGAGCTTTGGAGTCGATCGACATTTGGTGGTGGAACTTATCGCACGTCCGGACGTCCTTGGTTTGATTATCACCAGTTTCCAAAGGATCGAGCTCGCACTCCAATGACTATCACGTACGGCGAAGTCGCAACTCATAACCATTTTGTGTTTGATCGAGGCGGAAAAGTTTTCAATAGAACAGCTCCCGTTATCAAGTTACCCTTGGAAGTCGAGGAGCCTGATGGAAATAAACGGCCGGTTACCGAAGACGACCATCTTGCTTTACTCGGACTTTTAAACAGTTCAACTGCCTGCTTCTGGATGAAACAGGTTTGTCACAATAAGGGGAGCACTGTCGATCAGCATGGAGCGCGACAAAGAACTTCTCCTTTTGAAGATTTCTTTGCATTTAATGCGACAAAGATTCTGCAATTCCCATTACCGAATCGGCGCTCGTACAAAATCAGCAAG